>JBBRRH010000098.1:0-12574 GCA_038201105.1 Nitrososphaera sp.
CAGCTTTATTGTAAAAAATCTCAAAGCCAAACTTGGAAGCATTGCAGAATTAATTTTGTCTAAAATATATACGATATCATCACTTATGGTGATGTCAGGCGTTGGAGAATGCCAGAACATGTCGTCGGTACCTTCATTAGTTTGAATTTCAATTTCCATCTTGGCCTTGTGGGTAATAGAAATCGCATCGCTATTAATGGAATCTATGTAACCAGCGTCCAGAAGATAATAGAATACTGAATACGTCATCCTCTAAGGCCAGCTTTTGCTTTATTTGAAAATGACTTATAACGTTTGTTTCGAAACCATTGGCATTCTGAAATGCACAATGTAGAAAATCTTTTCTGGCCTTCTTAATCTTACGAATACGCTCGACCAAAGATTCATCCACTTCGACAAACCGTTGAATATGGCTAGGAAAATATCTGGTTGGTTTTTCAGGCTCAAGTAAGCTGCTCTCAATCTCATCAAGGCCTGATATGGTAAACACAATACCTAAGGGCGATTCATATCTCAAAAGATATTCGTTCTTAAGATGAGTAAATAATTCTATCAAATATTGATATTTTAGATTGTCATTCATATCGCAGCCCAAAATCGCAGCTAATTGTTGAATGTGTTTGATTAAACTAATAAAGTATGAAATAGAATAATATAATTATGACTCAATTAAACATAGACTGGAACGATGTTATAAAGAAGGAAGCCCGTGGATTAGATGATGCTGATTTAGGCGAAGTGCAAGGACTTGAACAGGGCTTGATTGTTACCAAAAGGGGTTTAGTTAATAAACAGACATTATATTTTCCAGAGATCCTTGTAGACAGATTTGACGGGTCTACTTCATATTTGAAAGTAACAGGTTCAGATGCAGAAAAATACACGCGAAGCTAGTTGTCACAATTAGCAATTCTAGGGTAAAAGAGTTTATTCACGCAGTTCTAATTGAAATAATAATGCCCGTGTCGTATTTAGGCGATACGGAAAGATTATACACTTCGACTAAAACCTCTTAATTTTTTAATTGTTCTTTTTTCGTCCTAATGAAATCTTCAAATTCTGAATGTTTGAAGAGGGAATCGTATTTTAAGGTCCCATTCTTCAACTCTTCGATCTTTCTTTCGTCTTCTCTATCTATCACACTGATTATACCGATAGGGGAAAGACCCTCGGCCATCAGTGCATTAACAGCATCTATAACACTCTGACCTGTGGTCACAACGTCATCCACTACAACTAGCGGCGACTTCCTTATTCCCTCTACTTTCTTCTCTAAGCCGTGTTTTTTTGGTTCTTTTCTAACAAAAAATGAATTCAGTTTACCGTCACGGAGTTGATTACTGAAGAATACAATGGCAGTTGCGATCTGGAGTGATCCGGATTCTAGGCCGCCAACAGATTTCACGGCGGGAAATAATTCTTTGATCTTGTTGAGCATAAGCTCCCCTATCAGAACTGCACCCTCAGAGTTGTTAACGACTGTCTTTATATCATAATACACGTCACTCCTCACATTGCTTGACAGCGTGACATCGCGAAGAAATATTCCTTGTGTCTTGATAATTTCTTTAAGTTGTTCGCGCTTTTGTGGTACGGAAGCCACCTTGAAACGTATCAATTGCTAGTATATAAGTGTCTTATTAGTCTGGTTGAGGCTCATATGAATAAGGCGCACCTTTTTATCTTTAGGTGGTAGAATTGGAGTCATACCGTATACTGTGACCAATCATTCAATCAAACAACTCCAAAAGCGAACCAGTTTTCAATAATATACCTCCTAACACTGCAAGAAATAATAAAGATGATGCTCAAACCCAAAACGTAGGATTCAAAATGGAAATTAAACAAATTGGTTCACAGCCTTCTACCAAAGGGTCGGCTGAGTATTTCTCCGGCACTGTACGTATTGACCCTTTGTTCCAAGCAAATGATCCGGCGAGGGCGGTCGGCGCCAGTGTCACGTTCGAGCCAGGCTCTAGAACTGCGTGGCATACCCATCCACTAGGCCAAACCCTAATCGTGACGGCTGGTTGCGGTCTAGCACAGCGCTGGGGTGGCCCGGTCGAAGAAATTCATCCAGGCGACGTCGTCTGGTTTTCCCCAGCTGAGAAGCATTGGCACGGTGCGACATCAACCATGGCCATGTCCCATATCGCTATTCAGGAACAACTCGACGGAAGGACTGTCGACTGGTTGGAAAAGGTCAGCGAGGAACAATACAATTCCGGGATGACTGCCAGGAATTAAAATAATGAACAGTAACATCACGGGCTGGCAGTTATGCAGAATAACGTTCCTGGTGCAACTGTAAGGACTGGTTTTGATGGTTTTGGTAAGCGCAGAAGATCCAGACTTAAATTGGAAGGAGTGACAATTAATATGCCTATAGTTATTGAGATTATAGAAGAAAAGTTAAAGCTTGAACCATTGTTACCTCAGATTAAGAGGATAGTTCATGACAATGTAATTGTATTTTTACATAAAGTCGAAGCAATTTAGTAAACAATCATTGGTAAACTAACGTGGGCAAGTTTTATTTCAAATCGCATGAGAGAGTTAAGATCTAATTGGAACTCTTTTTCAGAGCTAAATTATAATAAATTAGTTTCCTATTGGTGTCGACTTGGTTCCATACGTAAATTACGAGCGGTTGAGCTGAACTAATTTTTCAAAAATTAGTAGCATCTTCGCATTTTCCCGCGACGGTAGTCTAATTCCTTTCGCTAACTAAGCAAGTTCTCTTCTGTTGGCAATTTTTGGAGAATTTTCCATAAAACGCTTTAAGTTCAGCAAACTACATACCATGAAATCTAAAGGTTATTCCCTTGGCTGCACCAATATTAATACAGAGATATATTTGCCAGTGTATTTTCTTGACATTGCTGCTGAATGTAGCGGAGACTTCAGCACTAGAAAATGTCAATGTTAATTACACCTCGTATAAGTATAAAATTCAATTTCAGTATCCAAGCAACTGGGTCCAAAGCGAGAAGATTTCAACACAAGACAGGGGTGCTGATATTAGTGTCAGTAAAAATGGTATCGCTAACGATAACAGTAGTAGCCACGGATCCTTATTCTGGATAGTGCGTGGAAATGGTACTGAGTTAGGAGCTGACTTGCAGGCAGGTCTGCGACACGTAATGAAGATGCTAAATGAGAGCAATGCCCCAAACGGGTTTGAAATTATACAACCGCCATCATTTACTATAATAGGCGGACAGATGGCCGAAACCTTCATCTCTAATTCAAGGCACAGATTTGGAGACGCTGAACTGGAAACTATCGAGCAATTCTGGTTGACTTACGTGGGGTCTGCAGATTATTATTTGATGGCCTTCATATCTCCTATTCAGTCATTTAGCAATCCAGAGAACGTGCTGGTTCGAAGTCAGTTCATTAATTCAATAAATATTCTTAATGCGACAGATATGGACATATCTGAATTTCATTAGCTCCGTGATTTTCTGGGACGGCGCTGTTTTTTAATTTCTACTATAAGAACCCAGAAGCTTACGAGAAAAAAAGTTAGTAGTATGAATGAAAACGATTAGTCAGATATGAAGAGAATTACAATGACTAGCTGACAGTTGAGACTTGGCACTAGTCTAATTTCAGAATATTGTCAATTGATACAAAATTTCGAACAAAGAGGACTATATAGAAACCAAATGCCCAATATCGTACTGCTTCCGAGTAAAACAGTTTCGGGGATCCTATTGTTCCAATAATAGTAGATTTGAAGAAGAACGTCGTACATTGATTGGCAATATTTCAATGACCTGTAGGATCAGGATAAGGTTGGTACCTATAAAGCAACATGAGCTTTAGTTGTTTGGTAAACTCATGAATAGATTCCTCAAAATAATATCAAATGACTAACTATTCCGATTCGCCTAAATAGATCTATGATTATTTGTGGTTATACAATTGTCAGATAACAAATTGCCAACAGCCATTGCCGTGGCAAAGGTGTGTCAATGAATTCAAAACTATTGTTGATCATAATCATGTGGTCTATTGCCTTTGTTTTTGTCATGTCGTTCGGTTTATCTGCGTCGATCGCCGTTGCTCATGCTGACTCTGTAATCGCCACGGTACCGATTAAAGCCTGGGCCCCTGAGAGGTTTGTAAAGGGTTAGACTCAGGTTCTGGATTGTCAATAACTCTGGCATAGCGAATAGAAGTGCTCGAAAAAAGATAATGCTCTTGCAGCTTCGTGTCCGGTGGTCTGCAATGCAATGCAGCAGTGTATGTAATCCACTAGGGTCCGGTTTCGCGGCATGTACCAGTCTGATGGATACAAAGGAAGCCATCGATGCAATCGGCTCCCTGGTTATTGAAATGGTGGCATCCTACTGCTTGCGCTGTTCCAACCGTGCTTGCCATCATTAAAATTCCCGCGGTTAGCGTAGATGTTACTCCTAAGTTTGCTATTGTAATTTTAAGCTGCTTAACATCTTCTGAGCTATGCGCAGAAATATATCATAGTGTTCTAGTGTTTTGATAATTCTACCGTTTTCAGCAATTTATTAAACTCAATATTCAATTTTTGATAGAGAGTTGGGGTAGTATCTTGGTCCTCAATAAATACCAAATCCTTAGAAGTGTTAGTTATATTCTGTTAGGCCTATTGGAGATTGTATTGGAAATCGCATTCTGGCGTATGTCAAAAAGTCATTTACGCACGCTCTTGGCCAGGCTTCGTAAAAAGCACTAAGTGAAATCTATGGTTATTAAATCACTAACTTGATGGCGTCGGTCACTACTAGAGTTGTAAAGCACTCTAAATCTTCCAATCGCGTAGGTCCAATTTTTTGGTCTTTCATCAAATATTGCTAAAATCAAAAACATCCGCTCGCTTTGTATAGATTCCAGGATCCAATATGGCAGTCATACATACATCACATAAATTTAAAAGAATCAACTATCTTCTTTACTAAAGGTAAGTAAGCGTCATAGAATTTATCTTCAGCTCCAAACTCTAATATGTAGACTTTATTATCATGCAGACTCCATATTTCTGTTGCATGTTTAGCCTTGTTCCCGTAAGTATAGTCGAGAAATATCTGATTTGCTGGACTGCCGCCTAAAGTAGCATTCCGATCCCATATTTTCAAATCGAAATCAGGACAGGCAGCTGCTATAGCTCCTAGTCTTTTGTTCGCAACTTTGATTAGATTTTGGCTTATAATTTTTGAACTATTATGAGAATCTTGAGAAACCATATTATTGTCGAAAGTTGAATAGTTTTCTACAACCAGTCTGACGCTATTGTGAGTAGCTGCAATTTTCGGATCATAATAGTCACTTTGATTAGGTAACATAATTTCAGCAATTACATTAAGTTGCCCACTCTGATTATGATATACAGTTTCTGCTCCTTCAAGCAATTTCCAATTATGAGGATATTGCACTGCTACTTTGTATGTAGAGTTGATATAAGACAATACGGGCGTGGTCGAAGTTCGGTCTTCTTCATTGTTAGGGGTTGATAGATTGGAGGCCAAGGACGGACTAAAATAGTTGTAACCAGCACAAATGAGAAATAAAGTGGCAGAGCAAACGAATAAAGTTAGACTTTGAGATGGTGGTCTGATCAGTGTGATCGTTGATTATTTCAGTCCTTGGAATATGTTCGAAGAGACTTGACCAACTATTACAAAGTGGTAGACGAGGAATTTGCTGTGAGCTTGATTAAATCACCGAATGTCTTTCCATTGTCATTGCTTATCTTCATCAGCGGCTGATCTACTCCGGGCGATTTATCCCACCATGTCACGTACACATTGTTTCCCTGCGCTGCTACCTGTACGCGCTCCGATGAAATTCCTTTCGACTGGCTCAAGTTAATATCTTCACCAAAGGTTTTTCCGTTGTCACTAGACGTTTTAATAAAGACGTCTGGTGGCGATGCTTTATTTTTTGTTTCGTCGCCTGTTGCCACAACATATACATTGTTACCTTGAGCTGCAACTTTTATTTCAGGATTAGGCTTTTTTGCTATGTCTTTATACCAGCCAGGAGGAAGGCTAGTACCTGTTAGATAGGCAGGATCGGTCAATTTAACTTCAGGCTGAAATGTTTTCCCTCCATCGGTAGACACTCTGAGGTACGCTCCAGCAATTCCTGTTTTATTATCCCAGTATGTCACATATGCATTGTTACCGGCTGCCGCTACGTCGGCTTCTGCAGAAGTTCCATTTGGAGAATTACTCAGGTTTATTTTTTGGCCGAATGTCTTGCCACCATCATTTGATCCCTTAAACATAACTTCATAATTTCCTGTTTTGTTACCCCACCAAGTGACATATACATTATTCCCTGATGTTGCTATTGGCGCTTTCCCTTCACTTTTTAACATGCACCAATCATAAAATGCTAGTCCTGATTGGAACACCGTCGGTGCAATGAAAATTGCCATTAATGTAAATGATATAACAGCCATTAACATTATTCTCGGTTTCATTCGTGGTATACAACAAGTATGGCCTATTTAAGCGAAGCGAAAGGAACAATCCAAAGTGCTGACTCTTTCAATTCATCAGTGGAGTTTGATATAAAAACACCTTCATAAAATCAATCCTGACAGGTGAAAAGCCATGGCTAGTGTTCTAGGGGGATTGGCTAAAAAGACAATCGAATCAGATTGAGCTTTGTTCATTCCATAAGCAAAATAAATAATAAAAGAATATCCGGAAAGACAAAATGATTCAGCAATTGAGAGGAAGGGTTTTTGATATGAAATCTGGATGATAAGTACCAGACCGCCGTAGCATAGTAAAGGTGAAATAAATTCTCCCCCCTAATGGATCGATATCCAAACATGACCGTCAAGGAATTATTGTATCTAATAGAATGCAGAAGTGAAGGTGAGAAATTCGTTATTTCGTCATATCGAAGGTCGGTAGAAATGCTCCATGTACAGTTTGATAATCGCGACAATTCGGAAAGTCTTTACTTTATTGTTTGACATGCAGGTACTTTTTTTTCTCTATATAGATCTCCTTATGCTATTCTTAAATGAATAGACTTACCTTCCTGATACTGTGTTCAAGAAAAAATACAAACTCCATTTGAAGACTCCATATCGTTATAGAACTACAATCACGGGAAGGAACGATACGAATTTGATTATTTCCATTTTCAATCAACTGAGGCGGAAAGTACGATATCACTATCCTTATCCTTGAGTTTGACCTACCAATTGTTTATTTTCCAAAAGTAATACAGAACGTGGTAACTTCACAAACCAGGCCTATATCTACAACATTATTCACTGGTCTCGCGAGTTGTGTTTGATTTGACGATAGCGATGAAATTAACGAGGTGATTGCAAGTAGAATTAAACTAGAAAATATTTGGAGTACGTGGGAGATTATAATTATAAATATTTTTAACGAACTTAACAAAGTTAAGAAATCATTAAATCTTCAATTCTAGCTCGTTAGTTTACCTATTGTCCATAGGCATAACAGCGGACTGGAGAGTTGTCAATTTCTCCCCTCTCCGTTGTCTTAAGGAAGCTAATTTTTGCTTCAGGTACTTGGAATAATATTTAGTCTGACACAGAAATGGAAGGACGCGAATAGATGGATAATAGTAAGTGTCGGATCAAGTCAGTTAATAGTTGAATCTCGAGAACTTTTGTATTGATTTTTGCTTTTTCTGTTTTATTCCATTCTTGGTCCATCAATATTTACCCTTGATAATTACTAAAGGGTCGAAATAAGCGGGAGACCTTCAAAGACCTCAGTGAGGCGGTAAGTGTGTCTCTCGACTTAATTAAGTCAAGGGTTAACTAACCAGGATAAGATTCCTCATATGAAACCAATTCAGTCCCTGGTTTCTGTAGGTCGCGCACTATATCTTGGGCTGCGAGGGCTTCCTATACTCCCGTCAAAAATGCTGCCTTACAATCACTAACTAACTGTTACGTATAAGAAAAACGACAACATGGTAGTAGGCAGAGGTAAATGCGCTTGTTGTTAAATTTTTTTATATAAATGATCCGTGTTAAGTTTCTAATGATTAAGAAACTTATGTTGATGAGTCTGGTAGCAATAGTTGTTATCAGCCTGTTTGGAACAATTTTAGTCTCCGCTCCAGGACATGCTAGCGAGAACAAGGTAACGGTAGACTGTACAAATGTCGCTGTTGCTCTTTTAACCCTGAATTTAGCTATAGTCAATATGGACAACGGCTCAACTTTTGATGATAAGTTTAGACTATTGGGCGATATCACCAGATTTGAAATCTGAAAGACAGTTACTCGTAGACCTCAAACAAAATGTAATGGACTCTTGTCCCAGTTATTCTGACGACCTTGAAGGGGCAGATTTCAAGTATTATGCTGAACAATAATCTTTTTGACTAGGTACTATTGGAATCAGGCTTAACCAATTCAAAAAAAGAGAAAAAAAGTTCTCTATCCTGAGTGAACATGCTCACAGTTAGATGCTACGTCGTGATCAACACTTGTATTTATCCTTACGGAGTCTTCTCCTGATCCAGCAATACCAAATTTAGTGAACAAATACGGGAATAATCTTTTGAATTTACATCCTCATGATTCGGTAATTCCATTATTGCGGGCCTACCAGCAAAATGTCTTAGATATATTTACTCCTGTGTCATAGCAGTAATGATTAGTCAGGCAAGGGAAGCGGCTGCTAAAACCTCTTAATTTTTGTATTTATCTCTGCTATGCGAGATACCGCTATGCGTGGTTATTCAAATGATCTGCAAGGAATTCACGACTTATTTCCTTACCGCAATGACCGCACCTGATTTTCTCTTTGGAGTAATCATAGCACTCTTTACAGTAAAGTTTTTCATACTGCAGTGATTCGCTAAACTGTTCATAGAAAATAGTTTTTTCATCTCCACATACACTGCATTTTGCTATTTTGCTGCTCTTACTCATTAGGTTAGACCTAGAACGATGAGTAGATACTTAAAGTTGTCTTGTTAGTATATTGCGTATCTAAAAGAGGTAGATTAGTATCACCATACCTCGTACTGCGGTAATGTCCAAATCCTGGGCAAAGGTGGATTATTAATGACAATATTATAATTATTGTAACTTTTTTTAGTTAGATATATTAAAATTCTGGACACTTCGCTTTTATTTTACATTTCTGATAGAAAGTTATCCAGAAATGAGTAAGAAAATGAATAGGGGAGAGATTAGAGAAGTACATAAGCCGACTTTGGTGACTATGCTAAAGATATTGACTGATGAACGAAATATTGATCTTCTGATCAGTTATCTAAAGTAACAGAATCTAGTATTAACCAAACAAATAAAATATTCTAGGAAAATTTAGAACTATTTCTTTGTTCTTACCTAATAGGTCTCATCCAATAGGACCATTAGTTGAAAGCGTAATCTTTTCACCAAAGGTCTTGCCATTATCGTTGCTTATTCTCATTACAGGTTCATTGCTCGTTGAGTTTCTTTCCCACCAACTCACCGCCACCTTACCTTCATCTTCGGCTATTTCTACGTTAACTGAATCAGAATTTGGAGTATTGCTCAAGTTAATTTTGTCACTAAATGTTTTTCCTGCATCAGTGGACACTCGAAACATTACTTCATCGTTTCCTGTTATGTTGGTCCACCAGGATACGTAGATGCTGTCGCCAGATATAACAAGAGGTGCTTTGCGATTATCCTGTTCTACGTGTGGAAGGATGCCTAATGCTTCTGATATTGAAATCATTGAAGCAATAGTACCTGCCCCCATGAATACCACAACTATTGCTGCTACAATTTGAAATGTGTTTCCTTTCTTCATAAGCCGACTATATACTTCTGTATCATATAAGATTTCATATGGAAACAACTAATGCTCATCCTGCTTTAATGATAGTAGTCTATTGACATTCAAGGACCTTAAAGCAGAACTAAGCAAAAATCAAGGATCAAAAGACACTATCGATAAACCAAAACCAGAACCCACTAACCAAGTATTCTAAAATAAGAAGAGGATATGATCTCTTTTATTCTGCTATCATAAGTTATCCAATAGGACCAATGGCCGATAGCATAATTTTTTCACCAAAGGTCTTGCCATTATCCGTACTTATTCTCATCACTGGAAAATCACTTGTCTGATTCGTTTCCCACCATGTGACTACTACGCTATTTGCATCTGAATCTATTTCTACCCTTGTTGAATTAGCATCTGGAGAATTGCTTAGATTCATCTTATCACCAAATGTTTTTCCTGTGTCTGTAGATGCTCTGAACATCATACATTATCTCCAGTAATTGCCGGCGGAGCGTCTCCTATAAGTACCGCGATAATTGCATCCGCTGTTTGTATTGAAGTTGTTGCGGTTGCCGTTATTCCAAGAGTCATCATTACGATAACTCCTAACATTAATTTCCTATTGTTCATGAGACTTTTGTGGGGATCATGCTATAAAAGGAGGGCTGCTGATTTAGATGCTATTCAAGTTGACCTTCAAGGACCTAAAAACGCAGTTAAGTCCGCCATAAATCTTGTCTTTACCCTCATCACCTCAGTCGGTCGTTACACATTTGACAATGATTTTCAAGCCTCGGGAGATTTCAGATTAAGAAGAATGAGATAGAAATACACAAAACTGAATATATCTTTGAGTAACATCTTCTACTGACATTTAGTCAAGATATACAGGACGATATCAATTTGATCTGTCGCTTTCAGAGCTGTACCTCTAAAATTAATTTATCAATATCCACCCGGCAACATTGAACCGCTCATAACCGCTGTGTTACTAATCGCAATAAAGTTATGGAATAGGAAACACACCACAAAAAGAACGGTCATCTGTGTCTAGTGGTTTCATTAGGTTGTTTCCGGAGGGTCCAGACCCTGACTTGATTCAAAAGTGCGGTAATGATCTGCTTAAAATATTTTGACTAGAACTGCGAGAGTGACTATGATCACTAAGGAGTATGTACCATTCAGTTATCAAATCTTGGTAACCATACTTCCGATTTCAACCACGGCGCATGGGGAACTTGGCAGTTTCTCCATTATCAGGCTTCAAGACAAGCCTCTATGAAGGCGGTACAAGGCAGATTGTTTTAAAACCATGATATCTCGAATTATCATATGACTCGAATAACCATGGATGGAATGAAAAAAATAGGCCTTTAAAAAAGCTTAGGTCGACCACGGTCCTAATCACCTAATATGGTTAGCGTAAAAGTTGCAATATTACTTTCCGCTCCATGATTGTCAGTTGCCTTGAAAGTGAAAGAGTCAGAGCCACTAAAGCCATTGCTGGGAGTATACGTAGTCATTCCTAGTGAATCTATAGGACTTTCTTTAGGTACTCTCGTAAACGGATTTACGATATAAATGAGCGACATAGGACTAGATAGAGGATTTACTGCCATTGTCGCACGCAAAGATTTGATGACTCTATAAAGCGACGCGCTTTATCCGACTGTAATATTCTAATGGGCTCGTAATGAATATTGAGTTTGTCTTTTGCTAACTTTCCAGTAGCCAGCACATTGTTCATGTATACTGCGATACTGAAGAAGTGTTAAACGTTTGCTGATGGCCGGTAGGAAGACCAGGTGGTGTGCCTTTATCGCATATAAACCGGACAAAAGAAGCTGTACTAAATGTCTTATTGGGATACCCGGAAGAAAAAACTAGATAATTGGACTAGCGTATTTTTGTTAATAGTGGTTGCCTCCTGTGTAATAGCCGCGGGACTGCTGATATTTTATAGCCCGTGAAGTATAGACTCCCTCTCCTCTTAGTGACTTGACTACAACACTACGCTGTTCCTGAATTTGAGGATCGATACTTGGGGCGTATAAAGTCAACGAAAGTTACCCAACCCCGGTCATTGAAGTGGGCCATACAGATTATATCAGGCGTTTCAGCCGTAAAGAGTTTCGATAGGAATAAAGAGATTGCCTAGAAGAGATAAGATTCCGATCTCTTGGCCAGTTTGTTCGCCCATTTGTTAAATAACGGTGAAGAACGACGCATTGGGCTTCCACGATCCACTAAGACTTTGTTACTTTGAAACACAATACTGAACAGAAAGGCACATACATTGGTAAAAGTGTTAAGTGGGTGACCGATGAAAAAGAGGAGCAAGAAAGATCTTTTCAAGTTCTTTTCAATTAGAAGCTTTGGCAAGTCGTTAGGTCCTGGGGTAATAACGGGTGCCTCCGATGATGATCCATCGGGTATAGCCACGTTTTCTCAAGCCGGTGCTCGGTTTGGTCTGGGTCTGCTTTGGATGGCCCTATTTCAATTGCCTATGATGATAGTTGTCCAAGAAATGTGTGCCAGAATAGGACTGGTAACAGGAAAGGGTTTGGCCAAGGTAATAAAAGATAGATATTCTTACAAAGTGGCTTTTCCCCTATCTACTCTTCTCCTTATCGCCAATACCATAAATATTGGTGCAGACATTGGAGCGATGGCGGCAACAACCAAGCTTGTATAATTGTCCCGCGGCAAATTAAAGAAATCGACCGTAACTTTCAATTCCGCCGGATAGAATTAAAGGAAATCCTTCGGCCCGGCGTTCCCACCCCACGCGAGATTTC
>JBBRRH010000099.1:0-12569 GCA_038201105.1 Nitrososphaera sp.
CTCAGATCCACATTCTCGACACATTTTACAAAGCGAAGTATTATACATGCAATAACATTTACTACAGGTTTTAAAATTATTTTTTAAGTTGATATTCATGATTAAAACTAAAGGGTTGACGGACTATAAAATTGGTGGGATATTTCTCCTCTCGCTCTTCACCCGCTGAGATAGTCGATCATTTCTAACCTTTATAATGACCTCTGCTCTCAATTCTCTGGTTGTTCAAATCAACCCCTCGCTATAATTTTTTACGATTTCATACTTGAGGTTGGCCTTAATTGGCTGAGGCAGTTATCTATTACAACTAGATTGAAATAGTCGAACAAACTGGATAGACAATAGGTAATTGAGTGAAACTTTTACATTCGAACAGGGAAAAATGGATCATATTTTAGCAGACCTAGCGTCGCTGATGCTACACTTCAAAGATCTTCGAGAAAAAAATCTCGTGGAAGAGGACATCCTTGAAAGAATTGTCACAATATATGAGCACTTGCACACGGCTGTTGTCAACAGCAGGATAGACAATAATAAAATAGGTACAATGTCTGAATAGTGACAGTAGCCTTTTCAGATTAGAGATTAAAAATTATTTGTTTTCTATAGGTGCTAGTAAAATCTTGGTATCAGTAAATCTGAAAGAATCAATCATAGTTTGGCCCAGAGGTAACACTTGATCAGAGAATTTATTTCTAGATTTGAATTGAAGATAAATAAAATTTTTCTCCCCATAATTTGTTCCAATAAATCTTTCGACATAATCTCTATTTCCTTGTTTCATCTGGAATAATATTTCAAAGGCCTTTTTATCTCCTAGTTTAAATTGTGAATTCTACTCTAGTAACTTGGGACCTTCTTGGTAACTGTACTGGTTTGTGATTTCAGCGACTCGCATCTTTCCCTTGTGTGCAAGGTTCCACTTAACTCACGATATATATATTGTTCTGCTGCTCATCAAAGTCTCCTAATTCAGTGCCGCATTCATAGCGACACATTCTGGTTTTACTCATTAGGTATACTTAGTATAATAGATTATTTATAGTATATTGCGTATTAATAGTATAATATATATAATTAATGGTATATAGGATACCTATGAATAATGAAAATGCGTTGGTTAAGACAATCAAGATTGACGACGAAATCCACGCTAGACTAGCAAAACATGGTACCATAGGGGAGACTTTTCAAGATGTGATTATCAAACTTCTAGATCATTACGAAAGATCAGAAAAGGATCCGTATGATGGAAGATTGCCTTCCAATACTTAAAAGGATCCATTACGCTTAGCCTTTCCCACGACGGACATTTTTTCTAGAATAAGGAGTGATGTCGTTCCTTCGCAAGAAATTGCTACAATGTACTTTGAATAACTAAATGTAATGTTTCATTAATTCGTTTATGCAAAAAAGTAAACTAGCCCCATACATTTCAGCGATCGGGATAATCATAATAGCAATTGTAGTAATGTTGTTCGTTTTCTTGGTCTCCCAGAACAGATGACTTTCTGTCTATAGCCGGCGGTAATATCACGCCGATGTACACTGACAAATCTTTATTTTACCAACAACGTTGTATAATAGATTGAGACATTGGAGAAAGACGATACATGGTGTACCATCTTGGTTAATGATATCAAAACAAAAGTACTGGTGCGGCATATTGGTAGAGGAAAATTCAAGTTATGGAGGATCAATCGAACGGAACCATATGACATATAAAATACATATCTCACAGACTCAACATTGAGTGTCCCCGAGGCAAAGTTCAAGATAAATGTCAAAGAAGGGAGCGTAGAATTGGAAGGTAATGAACAATTTGTAGACAAACACCTAGAAAAATTCGAAGAAATATTCAAGTTTGCCATCCAAGAGGCAGTGAAATACAAATTTGAAAACGCGGTAACTCAAATTGAAAATAGCCCCTCAATAAGCCTGCCTTCCGAAACCGTAACCCATAACAGCGATACTAGTAAACGAATCCCCCACAATCACAAACATCCAGCCAAGTCTTCCATCATTATTCCACCCGCCCCAGTAGACCTTAAAGCAAATGAGAATAAAATAGGCCTTCGTGAATTCGTTATCGAAAAGAGACCAGCAAATCATTATGAAAAAGTAGCTGTATTTGTATATTACCTGACGAAATTTAATCACAAAGATGAGGCAAAATTTGGTGAGATCCTCTCGTGCTACGAAGAGGTAGGGGAGAAAAAACCTAGTATAATTGATATTGTAAAGAATTCTATACGTTATAAAGGGTGGCTTGAAGTAGGCCAAGAGAGATTTAGTACAAGGATAACTATTTCTGGAGAAAATTTTGTCAAATTTGACCTTCCACAGCCTTCGTCTTAAATTAACAAATAAATTTTGAGGTTAAGCTCGCCACCAATCGAAACCAACAAAATGGACCTTCCCCAGTTTCAAATATGGTATGGCAAGTATGAATTGTTTTTTTACTGTAGTGGCAAGTCTTCCGGCTAGTACTATTCCTGTAGTTGTCAAATTGTCTGAAGGCTTGACAACTTGGACCAGATATGGTGCGTGATCGATACCAGGACCGTGTTCGTATACTGCAAAGTCACAACCAAATTTTATTCCCGGAGAAACGACATATCCCATATCTCGAAGCTTTTTGAAAACGAGATACTTTGTATCAAAATCAGCGTACTGTTTTCTACATACGGATTTCATTTCTTTCAAGGAGACTTTCTTGCCTGATATATGAGATACCTCGAGCATACTCGAATCAACCAAATAGCACCCTTCTATAACATCAAGAATTAATGGTGATTCGAATGTGTTGTCCTTAGGTTTGGAAATTCCCAATGGTTTACCGAAATAACCTAAGGAAAATATTGCTCTAGAATTTTCAAGATCACTAATTAGTATTCTGTTTTCTACGAGAGTTCCACATATCTGAGCCATCACATGCTCAAGGCCAGGATTGTGAGACAATCAGATGCACCTTGACATTTATCAGCCATCCCTTCAATTCCCTCTACTACGTCCTTTAATAAGAGAAGATCTTTAATATCTGGAATTTCATTAAGTGCTTTAATAATCACCTTCCTATAAGATTCATCAACCTTAGGTTCTAATCTTTGAACTTCCTGTGCAAGCTCAATGGTACTTGCTGGATTTATGCTCAGCGCACGCGCCATTTCGTTGAGTTTAAAAATTGCTTCCACGACCATACTTACCAATTCCTTAAGATCGATATCGAATTTACCCTTCTTAAGAGAAGAGATCTTCATGCTATAAAGTCTGAATGCTATTCCGCTAATGTAACCTGCTATATCATCAATAATGTAGGCTGTTCTAAGAACGTCTTCTCTGTACACCATCAGGCTTCCTATCTCAGAGACTTCTCGTGTCATCTTTCTTCGGAGGTTCTCTACCTTCTCTGCATTACGCATTCTCAACAGAGAAATTTCCATGTCTTTGTCACCACCCTTGATTATTGAGTCAGTAAGTAAGGAAAGATCTCTAGCCGCATTTAGAATATTGTTGATTTCATCATGCAGAACGGCCAATGCTTTTGCCTGAACCTCGAGTTCGCCACTGTACATTCGAAAGATAAACTGTCCAGACGGGCTATTAATTCTTTTGACAGAGAATCCCATGTGCATCACGCAATCTTGTTTGAAGACGCAAAAAAATGATGGAATAACAAATGCAATATCCGTGGATCAATTACTAAAGATAGAACTCTGTGGACCTACCGCATTCGTTCAAGTATTTTTCCTTTACCTGTTATAATAAGGCGTATTCAATTTATCTTGTAAATTAGACTGCTCAAGCGGTGGCTCTGTTGGCCCATGTGACCACTGTAAACGTACTCACAGCAGAGCCTACCATTCCAGCTATTAGTGCTCCAATAATGGCCTGGTTTACAAATTTTGGCAGAACTATAGAAAACCAATCTGCGATGCCTGGTAACGAGAGGTACCCTATGAATCCAATTCCAAAACCAAGAAGCCAAAATGAAAAGATCGCTAGTCCTCTAGACATTCTAGACTAACCCTCGACAAACCGTTATTTCGCGAGAATCGATTATCTTACGCTTACACATATTTTGGGTGTCTAATCATTCCGTTTTAAACAAGATTGTCAAAAATTGTATATTTTAAGGTATGATGGTTTGACATTTCTAAAGATGTTCGGACTTGTTAGACAGTTTTTTCAAGGCATCGATACGTAATCTCGATGATCAAAAGGCATGATAGACTAGATAAAAATAGTACATCTCTAGGGTTGCCATTCTTGTTACCCTTAAACATATTTAACTTGTTAATTCTGATAAACGCTTGCTTGAGATTGATTTTAATTGGGTTCGGGGTTGTAGGTCAAAATTTTGCACAATTAATTTTATCACGTTCTACGGAATTATACAACTCTTTCGGTATAAAACCTCGTGTAGTTGCATGTGCTGACAAAGGTGGAGTAATTACTTCGAGTGGGGGCTTAGACCTTCAGCGTTTGCTCCGCACCAAAAGAATTACAAATTCTGTTGCACACTATGACAAAAACGTCCGAGATAAAAATATACTTGAAGTAATTCAAGAAACTGAGGCAGAAGTGGTTATCGAGTTAACTCCCACCAATATTAAGGATGGAGAACCAGGTAGGACACACATTATTTCTGCGATGAAAGCTGGAAAAAATGTAATCACAGTAAATAAAGGTCCCTTAGCCCTTGAATTTCCTTCCTTAATTGAATTGGCTGAATACAATAGAATTGCCTTTCGATTCAGCGGAACGGTTGGAGGCGGCACTCCAATATTAGAATTTGCAAAAAGATGTCTAAAGGGCGACAGGATTCTATCTTTTGAAGGGATATTGAATGGAACTACCAACTATATCCTAACCCAGATGAGCGAAGGACTAACATTTCCAGAAGCATTATCAGACGCCACTACAAAGGGCTATGCAGAGAAAGATCCATCATTGGATATTGATGGATATGACGCAGCTGCGAAGCTCGTAATTACCTCTAATTGGGTTCTGGGTATTAAGTCTACTATTAGAGATGTTAAGAGAATAGGCATCAAAAATTTGGATTTGTCGGATGTAAAAATGGCAACGAAGAATGGCGCAGCTATAAAGTTGATAGCCAGTTGCGATGGTGAAAATCTTAAAGTTGGACCAAAACAGGTTTCAAAAAGAGATCCTATTTGTGTAAATGGAACTTTGAATGCGATAACTTTCGTCTCCGAACATTCAGGTCAACAAACAATCATCGGAAAAGGTGCAGGTGGAATGGAAACTGCCAGTTCGATTCTTAGAGATTTGATAGAAATACGCAATACTAGGTCATTTGTTTGATACTATGTATAATAAGGAAAAGTAGATGCGGCAACACGCCTTGGACGGGAATTAATTTATAATGTTGGTTGATAGTCACTAATCATATTGACTCAAATTATTTCTTCTGATTTAGAAGAAATTTGGTCCGAATTTCAGAGGGTAAGGGAAACAACATTATCAATTTTTGAACCTCTATCAGTTGAGGATGCAGTGATGCAGTCAGATCCTTTTGGAAGCCCGCCAAATTGGCACCTTGCGCATGTGACGTGGTTCTTTCAAAAAGTTCTTGAAAAATATGGTTTCAAAATTCAGGACGTGGATAATTCGACTAATACTGACTACCTTAATTCATACTACCAGAAATTTCATAATATCCTTCCCAAAACAGAACGTGGTCGTTATCCCAGACCTACTGTTTCCCAAACATTACAATATAGGAAAATAGTGGAAGATGCTTTCTTGGAATTTTTTAATATTATCAAAAAAAATGGAACCCTTAATAAAAAACTGGAGTACGATTTTCTATTGGCAAATCAACATGAGATGCAACATCAGGAATTGATGATTTATGATTTACAGCACTACTTTAATCGGTTTCCCGATCCTAAAGACAGCTATAGACCTAAGATAGCTAAAGGTTTGGGAACAATAGGTTCCGCAGATATTTCAACATCGATGGCCAAAGTACCAGGAGGCTTATACGATCTAGGGTTCACAGGTGATGGGTTTTGCTACGATAACGAACTTCCGGAACACAAGACATATTTGGATCCGTTTGAAATTGACATTCACCCTGTCACTAATGGAGACTTCATGAAATTCATTGATGATGGCGGATATGAAGATTATAAGTACTGGCTAGCTGATGGCTGGGATCTAATCAAGGGAAAGGGATGGAGTAACCCACTCTATTGGGAAAGAAAAGAGGAAGGCTATTGGTATAAGAAAGAATTTCATGGCCTATCCAAAATAAATCCAAAAGAACCAGTTGTAAATGTTAGCTACTTCGAAGCTGATGCTTATGCAAAATGGATTGGAAAAAGGCTTCCTACAGAAGCAGAATGGGAAAAGGCCGCAAGTTGGAACGATGATTTAAAAAGAAAAACAAAATATCCTTGGGGCGATAGACCTCCAACTGAAAGTTATGCAAACCTTCTCGAATCCTGGTTGTGGGCTCCCTCGCCGATAGGATCATTTCCAAATGGCAAGAGCTTTTATGGCTGTTATCAAATGATCGGCGATGTGTGGGAATGGACATCTTCTGAATACGTGCTGTATCCACGTTTTAGATCAGTATTCCCAGAATATACAGATAAGTGGTCTATAGGACATAAGGTTCTAAGGGGCGGTAGTTTTGCTACACCAAGAAATCAAGTCAGAAACAGTTACAGAAACTATTTTAAGCCACAGGAAAGAATCTTATTTGCCGGTTTCCGATGTGTCAGGGACACGACTTAAGAGACTTAGGCAATACAAATTTTGACTGTCTGTGTAATTCTTTACCGCTCTCAGACCACTAGCATTAGCGAGTTTATTGATTCCCTCCAACGAAAACTTAAAAGAGTTTTCAGTGTGAATTCGATCCCCTTTCTTAAATGAAAAATGCTTCCCTAATCCGCGGATGTAAACAGATTGGTCGCAAGTGGACACAAGGTACATTTCAATTCTTTGTTGTTTCACATTGTAAAAGGCCTCGTGCATAAAAAAAGAAAGATCAAATTCAGCTTGAAGCTCTCTGTTAATTCTCGCTAAGAGATTGAGATTAAAATGAGCTGTCATTCCGGCTTTATCATTATACGCATTTTCCAGTATTGCTGTCTCTTTCTGAAGATCGAATCCAATTAAAATCAGATCATGATAATTCACCTGTTCTTTAAGGGCGGTCAAGAATTTCAGTACCTGAACCGGATCTAGATTTCCTATACTTGAGCCCAGAAATATTAATAATTTTGCTTCAGGAACATCAGAATGATTTAGCATGAATAAATTAACTTCTTTTATCCCAGATGCATACTCTGAACAAACTCCGATAACACGAAGGTTCTTGAATTCTGCTGATAATTTATCAATAGAATCATTTAACATTGTCTCTGATACATCAATAGGGAAGTAGAATACTTTTTTATTTTTCGACACAAATTCATTCAATAGTATCTTGGTTTTCAATGAACTTCCACTGCCTAATTCTATTATGGAAATATCATGATCCCCACAGATACGAAGTATGTCTCGTTTATATTTCCTCAAAATTGAAGTTTCAGTACGAGTAAGATAGTATTCTGGTTGCTTGCAAATCTCCTCAAATAACTTTGAACCAGTATCATTGTAGAAGTATTTTGGCTTCAGATACCTCCTCGTTGCTGCGAGACCTTCCTGAACGTCAGTAGCAAATTCATTAGTTCTAATAGATTTCTCAGTATCATAAATTAGCAACTTTACAATCATGTAACATTTTCCGAATATAAGTATAACGCATAGTTATCCAAACAATCATTTTGTCAACGTACATGACTTAACGACCTTCAAAATTTATAGTTTCGATAAGGCTCGATTAATTATATCAAGTCCACCTAAGAAATACATCAATGCTACTATAGGGACCTAATTAGCTCGATACCAGATCTAATATCATTTTCATAGTAGGCATCAGGTACAAATGGTTCGAAGCTTATATATCTATCAAATTCTAATTCCCTAAGAGCTTTAACTATTTCTCGAAAATTTATGTGGGCGAAACCAGGCATTTTTCTGTTATTATCTGCCAGATGAATATGCTTAAGTAAACCCTTTGAATTCTTAATCGAGTATTCAATGGAGTCCTCCTCTATGTTCATATGGAACGTATCAAGAAGTAGACCTACATTTTCCTGAGCAATCGATTTAACTACATACATCGCATCAGCAGAGGTGGTACACACCGGGGTACTGTACCTATTCAATGGCTCTATGAGCAGATCTATACCACGATCCTTTGCAAATAGACTAATTTCACGCAGTGGATCAATTGTTGTAGACATCAGTTCCCGTTTTAAAGATTCTGATAATCTCGCATGATTCTTATCGACCTGGACCAACGAATCATCACTAAATAGACAGACGTTGAAAAGATTTCCATCTAGCTTCTCGCAGAGTGCTATGCACTTCTTTATGTAATCTTGAGTTTGGAAGAAAATTGATTTATTGCTCGTAACTAGCTTTCGTCCTGAGGATTCTTTGCTAGCATAACCCCACATGCCAGTAATTCCGCTTATATCTATATTGTATGAATGAAATAAATCCATAAGGGAACCAACATCCACCGAGTCAGGCTCACCGTACATTTCCACAGCATCAAAACCAAGCATCGTCATTCTTTCAAGAGTAGTTTTTAATGGTTCGATATTCTTGAATGATGAAAGTGTAATAGAATATTTCCAATTCATCTAAAATCACATGCTCACAAGATTACTGTATAAGACTATTTATATATCTTCCAATAGTAACAGTATCAACAAAATCTTCATTCACCTTGTTTATTCCTTTTCTGTCAGAGACATAGGCAGCTAATCCGGCATCATCAGACAATGAGGGAACTCGTCCATGCGACGCCTTAACCATTTTACCATTCAGCGGTATTCCCTTAGTTTTAGTATCTATGAACAATTCAGAAGGATCGTATCCAGGTTTTCGATGGATGTCTACCCTGTTAGCGAAGGGAGGTGATTTTTCCTCCTCAAACCACCAATAGTAACTAAACCACCTATCACTATCACAAATCGCAATTAGGTCCCCACTCCGTTCATGATCTATATTCATTAACTTTTTACCTTCCTCATCCAAAACAATTTCAATGCCTTCTATACCATCAAGTATTCTCTTAACTTGTTGTGTGCTAGCACCTTTAATGTAAATATGGGCTACCTGGTGGTCTACCATAGCAAATGCTAAGCTATATTCAAAATCGAGGTATTCTCTACCTTCTATTTCCCTTACTGCCAATAGACCATGTTCCCTGAATACGCGATTTAAAGGGATATCGCTAGTTACATTAGAAAATCCGTACTCGGATAAAATGACAATTTGAGTCTGTTCACGTATTCCAAGATCTATTGTCTTCTTCATAATGTTACCAACGATGTCATCTACGAATCTGATTTCCTCCTTCAAATTTTTGGGGAAAACTCCCTCTCGTTGAAAAACATAGTCCAGGTGAGGAATATAAGTGAATAAGATGTTAGGTTTTTGCTGCTCCAAAACGAGTTCTGTGGCCCTTCCAATCCATGCACTGGATTTATTGGAAGCAAAAGGGCCCCAATATGTAGACAAATCAAATTTTCCTATTTCATAAGAGATTTTTTCGTACAATCCAGGAGGTCGGCAATAACACCACATTATCATCCGGTCTTCCATATGAAGAGGTCTTGGTGTCAATACAACATCGGCATCGGCATACATTGTGTTCTGCCAGAAAAGCGCAGCAGTAGTTCGACCAGTTCCTCCTCTTTTGGCAATATCCCATACTTTTTCTGCTTGCACCAAACTGCTTGACTGTTCCCAAAATGAGACTGTATGAGTTTGTCTGTCGTATAGTCCATTGGAAATGATACCATGTTGTCGAGGATATGTTCCTGATATCAGACTAGCCTGTGAAGTGCAGGTAACGGCAGGAAATACTGGTCGGACTCTTACTAATTCACCCTTCGCAGACAAGCTACTAATATTAGGTGTTCTATCTTCAGAAATGAGTCTCGGTTCAAGACCCGCAATGTCAACGACTATTAGATGTTTAACCATAACGATAACCAACAAGAACATTTATTTTTTGTAATAAATTCCTTTACCCTACGTTACATAGAATCTTCGTGAGAGAATCACTGCAGGTATCAATAAGACTAGTAAACTAAGGCCATAAGCAAATCCTAGTGTGCCACTCATAAATGCAGAATCTAATACTATGATCGACAATACCAAATTGTTAACTATTTTCTTTATCACTTTTGGATTGGAAGAGCCATATTTTCTAACAAGACTCTTAACCAACATTCCAACAAAAATAACTAAAGACAAGAATAGATCCCATTTAAAGAACCCCATAAGTGTAAAATAGGTCAGAATGGCAGGAACTAATGAAAGTAAAACAACAGATATTTGGAAATTGGATTTTTTGGGTGATGGCTCTACCTCTATTCTACTCATGTAACTTATTGCAGTAACATATAAGAATGTACTTACCAGGATCACACTTATCTTGGCGAGATCATTTTGGTTACTAATCAAAATAGTAATACCGGGACTACAACCTAAGACAACATTGAAAACTCTAGCTAAGGCTATTGTGAAGTATCCTAGAATGTTATTTTTTAGCCAACAGTCATATGCTACGATTGTGATTAGAAGAATCACGGCCAAAAGTACACTTGAGACGCCCACAAAAGTCGCGAGAATTATTGCCAAAATTGTTGCAATAAAAGCAATTGCTAATGCGCTTCGTCGAGATATCTTTCCTGAGGGTAGTGGTCTGTCAGGGCGCTCTTTTCGATCTAATTCTAGATCACGATAATCATTAATGATGATACCTACCACATACAGCAGAATAGATGTGATCGTCAATAATAGTAGATTGTCCATTCGTGCCTCCGGGAAAAGTACTAATTGGCTGAATCCAACCATTATGTTCGACGGAATTGTGAACAGATTTGGAAACCTAACTAAGGCCAGATAGTCTCTTATTGTACCCATTCCTATTCACAGCATGACATTTGAAGATGTTCACTTGTACAAAAAACATTGATATTTCGTGAGAAATCTCTAGATGGTGAAAGCATGAGTAACGTGTTACGGCTCCAATATATTTATGATATTCGAATTCATGGCATTATCTGGCAAAATTCCGATTAAATTAGCATACCAGACCATTCAGAAATTCGAGTGACTTCATAGCAACGTGTTCGGGACATTCTTGATATGGGTAAAGTTCTACGGTAGCATATCCATCGAAGCCAACGTCTCTTATCGTTCTGAAAACAGATTTAAAATCTATAACTCCTTCCCCGGGTAAAAGGTGTTTGTGGATCCTTTCTTTTGAAATGTCCTCAATATGAAAATGTTCGATATAATCAGCTAATTTGTAAATTGTTTTACATAGATCTTCTCCAACACAAAAGAAATGTCCGATATCAAAATTTAACTTTATGCACGGAGATTCAATCATATCCATTAGCTCAAGGAATTCTTGCGAATTTTGTATTAACAATTCTGGTTCAGGTTCGATCAATATTTTTACTCTCTCCTTTTCAGCGATTGGCACCACTTCAGTCAACGAATCAATGAAAGTCTTAAGCAATTGTTCTCTGTTGAGGGAACTAGATATAATCGGTCCTCCCGGTTCAGTCGAGACAATTTTTGAACCAAGCTTTGCGGCCATCTTCACACATTCAATGGTGTGCTGGATACGCAAGCTACGCAGCTCCAAATCCTCTTCGATCCAAGAAGGATGATATACGTCTCCAATTGCATATAGTGTGAAGGCATTAAGATTCGAAACTGCAATACCCTTTATTGATATAAGATTCTTTATGTCAGCAATTCTCTCTTCAGACATAGCTCCTGGATATGCATGGGGTATATCGCAAAGAATTTCTACTCCGTCATATCCCAATTTGGAGATAATAGATATTGCCTCATCAAGGGCATGATTTTTAAACGCATTTGTGCTGAATGCTAGTTTCATGACAAAATATTTCTCATGGAATGCTAAGTTATATAATACTCCTGTTAATACTGCTTGTGCTTGCTACAAGCCTTAAAAATTGAAGGAAATTCTCCTGAATATGTGGAGCATCTTGATCTGACAATGAAATTATTCGTTAAATTTGTTAAAAAGGACATAAACGAGGTGACTACTGAGGACATTCTTGATTTTCTCGCTAAATATAGAAGACCTGAAGAATTGGACCCATTACATAAAGGAACTGGCACGTATAACCAGAGATTAGCACATCTAATTAAATTCTTCAAATGGCTTTATTATCCCGATTTACCTCCAGATGAAAGACCTAAACCTCCACTAGTACAAAACTTGAAACCCATAAAAAGAAAAGAAAAATCAATCTACAAACCTTCTGACTTATGGACTGTATGCCTGTTGATATTCTCATCCTTGAAGTAAAGACGCGACTGGAGGATGTCCCTCAAGTTTTTTTAATTGGCTGAATACGTTTATTCATGTCAGCCATAACATAAGGACAGACTGGTTACATGGTTGTACAGCGCTGCAA
>JBBRRH010000100.1:0-12528 GCA_038201105.1 Nitrososphaera sp.
ACAAGTACCGTGAGTTAACTGGAACCTTGCACACAAAAGAAAGATGTCAATCGATAAAGTCACAAGCAGTGACAACAACAAAAAGACCTGAACCAGTCGTACTGGTAAACGAGAGTCAGCAGAAACTAACTGTGGAAGAACGGTTAGCCAGACTGGAAGCATTCTTCTTCAAAGGGGATAAGAAATGACTAAACCTGTGGTGAAATATCGCCAGTCTACATTTACCTTCTGTGGAGAAAGACAGACACATCGCTACAAGCACACACTACTTGCTACAATCACAGGTCCAGAGGCTAGAGCACTGCTAGCAAACAAACAGAGAGGTGGCGATTTATACTGGCATCCAGTATCCAATAGTAAATTAGAAATCTATGAAGACACGCTGCTTCCAGACCCCAAAAAGAGGGCGGCTAAAACCTCTTAATTTTTCCCTACGGTACCAAGGTACCATGATCAAGATTCGTTTGCTAGCAGGTCATTGAATGCCTTCATAGCGACCTCTTGTAGGGTCATATCGTTGTCGAGCCCGTACTGTTTTAACTGCTTCAATAAGGTCTTTGACATCCGCCAGGTTGTCTTTATCATTATGACTTCCCCCGCTCCCTGAGGTTCCACAGTGGCTTTTTCCTTTTCCTTACTCCTACCTTTTGAAGTCATAACCTGCATCATTATCCCATCACGCCAGTTCTATATATACGGATTGCCATAAATATGGTAATATAGCAACGTATATAGGGATGGGTAGCCGATATAAGGCTTATAATGCGAGCATTAAAGACACCGCCGACCCCCACTTCTGAGCCGGTTTTCGTAGTTGAAGAGATGGTTATGGACTATGTCACGCTTAGAGGTCTTGAAAATAAACTCGGTCTTAAGAAGGAAGACATACCCGAATACGTTCTCCATGAGTTACTTGATAATAGCCTAGATTATATCGAATCAACTCTAACCAACCCAGAGATTAATGTTTATGTTACCAGCGGTACAGAAGAGAAAGCAATACGCCTGAAGGTGTCAAACACTGATGTTAAACAGAGTTTCACGACTGAAATGATTAAAGAGATGTTTAACTATCATAATTATTCCAGCACTAAGAGAAATCAGTTTAAGATTGGTCGTGGTGCGATAGGTCATGGATTAAAGACTGTTTTAAGTGCTACGTATGCTCTAGCAACAGAATTTTATAATCATACTAGTTGGACTCCGATTAAGATAAGGAACAGGAACAAGGAATTTACTGTTAGCCTGACGGTTGATAAAATAACAGGCCTGCAACCTCCAGATGTCAAATCGATGACGACAGAACAAGACATTCCAAGGACGGAGGTTGAGATAGACATTCCAATGGATTCTATAAATGTAGAGCGTATAAGAAAACAATTGAAATTATGTTTCAATAATTATGTCATACTCAACCCACACATTACCATGAATATTACTGTAGATGGTAAATCCGAAAACTTCCCTGCAGTTCAGAGACTTAAATCAGATTGGAGGAACTTACACAGTATATGGAACTACTCGGAGAAAGACTTTGAATATCTTATTTCTACAATAAGGGCTAAAGCCACGACTTCACTTTTTGACGCTATAACTTCACCCAGCATTGCCCTAAATGAAGCCTATATTTTGGTGAAAAGGCCAGAGTTTAACACCCCATTAATTGAGGCTCAACATGACAAATCTCTAATTCATACGCTGTACGAGGATTTGAAGAACTTAAAACCCGCGAAGGAAGTGCTAGAGTTACCCTATGATATGAGAGTTAAGCCTAGAAAAGATGCTATAAAGGGACGTCTTAAGCAACTTGGAATAAAGGTTTTAAACATAAAATACGCTTCGGCTAACTGGTCTTACAAATCTAAATCTAAAGATGTTAAATTTCCTTACCGATTTGAGATTGCAGAAATTAAAACCGAGAATAGTAACCATAAGATAGTATCGGGGATTAATTCCAGTCTCATTGATTTAGACAATATACACGATCCGGATGCTTTCAAATACACCAAACAAACATGGACCTATGGCGCACAGAACATATCCCATATACTAAATGATGAATGCGGTTATTCTAATGACCCCAAGAAAAACAAGAAGCCACACAACATTATTTTTATGAATCTTGTTTCTCCAAGAGTAGATTATGCGAGTTATGCTAAATCTCAGATTAATTTAAAACCATTTGGTAACACTATCGGACAGAATGTTTATGATACTTGTAAGGGTGGCAAGAGAACCGCTAGGGTAAAGGGTGAACTCACACAGGAACAAATATGTCTTAACTTCCTAACTGATAGGTATAACGCGGTGCAAGAAAATCCAAGCCTTATTGTAGACGATAGATGGACACCTAGCGATATCTGGTATGGGTGCAGACCCACACTTTTAGATAACGGTATCCTAATTACTAAAAACACTAGAAGCAATTTTACCCAAAAGATTAGACGGATATGCGAAGAGGAATTTAACTGCAATATGGAAGAGATAGGAATCTTTGCAGCGGACAGGGCACAGATGTATTTTAATGGACGCTGGTATGATGTCGGTTTTGATGAACTTGATACCTTAGCACTGTTTGGAACAGACCTGATTATTTTTGAGAAGGAGGGTATGGCCGAAACTCTGACAGCACTATCGGATAGACTAGGATTTGCCATCCTGTTCACAAGAGGTTTTGCAACAAAATACGTCCGTGATTTATCGGAACTAACTGAAAACGGTGGAAATGTATTAGTACTTAGTGATTATGATGCTTCAGGAATACTACTTGCAAGTAAGGTTAATGCTCCAAGGATTGGAATTGATCCTGATACGTTACATCAATTTAGACTGGACCGTGAAAGTGTAGAGGAAGAATACGATCCTGGTAACCACCTTGCAGGGATTAAGGACTTTGTAAGTCAAAAGGAATTCGAATATCTACGTAATAAGAGAATTGAAATAAACAGTATAAAGATGAGTGTCGGCACTAAAAGATTTCAGGATTGGATTATTCAGAGATTAGGCAAACTTTACCCAAGTAGAGATTACACAAGGGCAATTAAACTCGAAGTGGTTTTGCCAGATGAACTAAAAACACAGTTTGATAGCATTACAACTAAAATTGAAGATTATCAGAAAGATAAACGTCATGAAATAGCCGACAATCTAACCGATGTTGAAGGTTTCCTTGAGGTCCCTAAAGAACGTGAAGATGCTAACAAGAATCTTAAGAAGGTGATAACCGATGACTCACAGTACCAGGAATTTATCAAGAAATTCAATGAACTAATGTCGCACCCATACATGACACAACTTTAGCCATTTACCTTATCTTATCTTTAAGTGGTAGATTAGTATCATCATACTCCATACCATTCCCATGACTGAGAGAAGGTACTTCATTTGTACGATGATCTTCCAGCGGCACGACGTGGACGTTCTACCTTTGCCACCGTTTCCTTTATCCTTTATAGCTTATTTGTGAATCCGTTCCATATGCTCCACTACATCATTACTGTTTGGATCCTGGTAGTCGCATCTAGGACATTTGTAGTATTTTGAATCCTCAACATTTGCTCCAAAAACTTCGACAGGCGCGACAGATTCTGTATTTGTATTTATCAACCTTAACTTATTGACATGTAAGTTACCGTCTATAGCGTCTTTACCGTCTAATTGAGCGTGAATCTTAGACGGTAACTCACTATCAGCAGTTTTACCGTCTATTTTACCGTCTAATGTTTGGGCCTCATTTCGTGCTTGATTTAAGTCATTAGACGCTATAGACGGTAAAGACGGTAACTTACGTATCATTATAACCTTGGCTAGTGGATTAGTTTGATCGTATACAATCTCAATCCCGGCGTCTCTTAGAGTGTGCATTATTTCGTTAAGCCGTTTGACTAGCCATGATGGGTTCTTTGGCCAGCCTCTGCTCTTGGTGTCTATCTGTAATGTTGGGGCTATTGCATCTAGTTCACCTTTTAGTGAACTGGCTATCCCTGCCCAACCCCAAATGTTACCTTCTAAATCCTTTGCCATGGCTAGACTTCCATCGCCGTTGAATCTTGGATCATTGTTCACAAAGTGGGCAAGACATGTAGCAACCAGACTCGTCTCTATTACTTGTTCTATCTGTATTCTGGCATTTTCTTCATAAGCCCTTAGAAACATACCATCTTCATATCCCATACATCGAGAAATTATTTCGCAATGTTCAGCCCAGTCGGCCATTCTGGGAAACTTTGAGACATCAAGATCTCCATGAACTTCTTTCCATTTCAAAACCTTGACCAGAATGTCTAGAATGTAGCCCAACAAAGGTGGCTTCATTTCCTCAAACTCCTTCTCAACCTTTGCCATCAATCGCCTGTCTTTGTCTGCTATACGCCTCAGTTGGAAGAATATCGCCCTGTCTAGTATATCGGCTTTAGTTGCAGCCAAGTTAATACCATTAAGGCCGATGCAGCGCTTCAGGCTACGGATAAGATCATCCTCGTCTGTGTACAATCTGCGTTTTGAGGATCCACTTCCAGATACGGCTCTACATAATTCGTCAGATGCCCAATCCTTTAATTCTGATATATTATCGTAATATGTGACGTAATTATGTGATAGTTGCTGAATTAATTCGTTGACATCTCTAGGACAAGAGAACGACTTGGCTATACACGGATCTATTATCATTTTGACTAAATCCATTAGAGTTGATTTGGCACCGCCTTGACTACCACTTGGCATAGGTATGGCTTTTGGAAATCCCTGAATGAAAGCACAGATGATATAACATTTTAAAATAATTTGATATTCTGTAAGTTTCGACTGCTCTACGTTCGTTTCATTAAGAACTAGTCCAACAAATTTGTCTAATATGTTTGCGGGGTAATCCTTCGAAGGGTAAACCTGTGCTTGCTGGTTGTTGTAGCGGTGGAATAGAATCAAGTTGTTAACAATCTTCCAGCCTTTTGAAGTTATTTCGATAAACTCCCAGGCTTTGTTTGTAAGGTCGTAATATAGGACAGGACTCTCTTTGGTATGATCTATGGCAACCCTGAGGTTAAGCGTTATAGGTTCCTGGTTAGGATCTTCAAATTGTGCCTTAGCGCTTAGGATTCCAATTACGTCCTTTAATGTCTGACTGTCTGGAACCATTTCATAGTCAGTATAAACGATGTTGGAAAACCAGTTCTTGAATCTCGTGCTTCTAATCGGGATTGTTTCAAGGTGTCCATTAACAGATATAGCAGCGTGTGGCTCCTGGTATTCGTCCACAAATAACTTGTTAATGTTCTCGGCAGCGGCGTCCAGGAATATCTCGGCCTTTGTCTTTTTCTTTTCTTTTTCATCTTCAGTATCTCTCTCTTCTTGTCCTTTGCCTTTGCTCTTGTCTACCAGACTTGGATCGTCGGGATAATTTTCAGAATACCATTTTTGTTCAGTATCGTTAAACTCGATATATTTTCTTAGATGGTATTTTATGGAATAGACACATAGTAGTTTTACGGCCTGGTTAAGTGTACCATCTACCAATTCATCGAATTGCTCTAGCGTATTTCTCATACTGGATTTGTCGACATTACATTTTAGTGGACTGGATTTCGATTCCGATTTGATATAGAGGTTGAGAATGTTGTATTCATTATCGTAGAATATCCCTCGCAGCCTCTCTTTAAGTTCTTTAGAGAGTTCAAATTCGATAACTTCGTGTGATTCTGTCATTAGTAGGGCCTCTCCCGTCGAAGCGCTTTCTTGTCCTTGATTGTCTGCAATAGTATGTTTCTAATCTCTGATAACATCTTCTGCGTGCTTTTGTTTTCTTCTGAGAGTTGATCCAACTTCTCTTTTTCTTCAGGAGTCATCTTTTGTACCCCACTCTGAGATGTTTTTGTAATGGAGCATCCCAGTCCACGGTTGATGATTTTAGATAGTGTTCATCAGGTCTGGTCTTATCGGACTGCCATATCTGGACGAGGAGAGATTTCCAATCAGATTCCCCGATAGATTTTTGTACTGGCTTGTCTAAATTGGACATATCCTTCTCTTGGTGGTTCTTGAGTTGGTGTCTGCGTCTTGATGTCTGGTGGTCTTGGTGGACCTCAGACTCCATTGTCTTAAAACTTCAGGATAATATTTATTCAGATAATCAAGAATACCGGCGTAATCTTCAAGTTTCGAAATTACTCTTTCTAACTTGGACAAAATTAAGTTGTTACCCGCTGCTCCTTGAGCAAAATTAATTCGTTAATCAACATATCGTAAGTTTGATCCTTCCTAGCCATATGCCTAAGATTTTCTCTGGTCACTTTATCCACAATTATTGTTGTCAAGTTCAGCGGTCTTTTGTTAGACAAATTAATACAAGGTCAGAGTAACATATATTTAGGCTGAGTATACGTATACCCAGTTGTGAACCCTTTACCTGACTCAAACCAGAATCGAAACAATGAAAAGATCGCAAAGGAACATTGGAAGAATATACTTTATGCTCTTACTATTTTAAAAGAGGCAACAAGCGGCCAGATTACAAATTTCATAAACAATAAAGTAGAGCGAGAAGTTAAAGATGAATTCGATCCTCAAGATGTTAGTAACCTGGGGAAAAGTAACGACCAACTAAATAATGAAAGAGATCGTGAACTGGAAGACAGACATATTGACAGGAAAACCACTCTTAAATGGCTTAAGCGAATGGTCGATAAAGGTTTGGTTAAATCAAAAAACAAGGCATATACTCTTACACCCCAAGGCCGTAATGAAGAGATATTTGGTGAGTATTACGGAAGGCTTCTATACGACAAGTTAATGGAAATGCCTTTCAAAGGATCAATTGGGGAAAGACTAGAGGAGTATGTTAAGCGAGTAGGGATTTACATAACGTATATCTTTATGCGAAATTCGAATCGAGCAGGGATTCAACCTCACTATAATACGGTTAGAAGTGACTATGATGAATGGGTAAATGACTCAATAAGTCCTGTGGTTCTACTAGAATGGTTCAATAATACTTTTTATTCAAAATCTGATTCAAACAATTATGATAAATTGACTAAGGTTTTGAATAGTCGTTTTAATGATTATATCAACAATTTGGAAGATTCAGAAAAAATGTATTATGAAAAAGTATTCCCATTTTTGTATAGGCACAGTTTATCGATGTTGAAAAAGAGAGAAGAGAAGAGATTAGATTTTAAATCTTAATCCCTAGTTCTTTTTCCAACTTATCTATCTTATTTACAATTCCGTCAATCGCTGCCAATCTGTCATTCATTGCCTTCATTTCCAATTCGTGCTTCAAGTCTCTCTCTCTTAAGTAAGCAATCTCCTTCTCTTTCTGCTCCAATTGTGATACAATACCCCTTGATGTGTTCTCCAGTGCTCCATAATCTAACACTGTAAGAAACGGCATGCATTTAGTCCGATAAATTTCTCTTCTTTCCGGTTCCTTCATGGTCCAATATGGTGACTGGGTATGGCCGAGATAGAACTCGCTATAGTCAGTATTGGTCTGAGTGGCAATTATTGTCTTTACCATCCTACGAATACTATGCAAAGTTATGCAGTGACGCCCCGCGATTCCTGATTCTTTTCGCTTGTCCATCTTAACAGTTGTCAAAAGTTTCTTAAATTCAAGCCAAACTTTGTGATATAATACTCCCGGTGACTTAGACGGATAAACTGTGAATACCAGATCATCTTCCTTGTATTCTCTGGGCTTTTCTGGATTCTTGTATTTATAGTCTAAATATTGTTTTAGAAAGCGTGTGGCTTCATCGGAGATGTAAATATCACGGCCAACTTTAGTTTTAGTAAACTCTTTTCTCAGGTGAATACGGACAGGTGAGACAGAAAAATCGATATCTTTATTGCGTATTGCTAGGGCCTCAGTAGCACGGGCCCCGCTGCTACCAAGAACAAGCAAATAAGCCTTTAGTCTCCTGTTACTACACGATAGTAATATGGTTCTTAAGTCTGAACTGTCTATAGGCTGCTCACTCTCTCTCGGTATCCGCGGCATCATCACCTTCCTCTTGAATTTGTAAGGAATAACATCTATATCGTGATAAGCAAAATATGATTTTATTGCTATAACGTAAGACGTAACAGTTATAGAACTTATTCCCGGTCTCGCCGCTTGAATGTAGGAAACAAATCCGTCCAGGAACTCATAAACATTCACCTTGTTTTGAGCAAAGGCATCAATGATGCTGCTCGAGTCATAATCTGGATACTCCTTTACAAGAAAATTTTCCATGTGAACGATGGCACAAGAATAAACCCTCATTGTCGTTTCGCTCTTTCTAGACATCGAGGCTAAGAACGATTTAACTCTCTGAGGGGGATTCAATAGAACTGTCTTATGTCTGGGCATCAAATCAGGACAAGATACATACATAAATAAACGTTTTCAGGTCATTTAATGCAATATATATGGTCGGAAAGCGTCTATTTATTATTGTGTTGGAAGAAGTTTAATTTTATAATGTTACTGGCTGCCGACTATGGGTACAGTTTGGGATAGGCTAGAGTAGGATAATCCCTTCGACAGCCAGCCTTCGAAGACACCCTTTCTATATGGATTTTAATATTTAAGTTCTTGTCCTCTAACTGGCTAGTTATTAGCCGGTTCATTTGTTGTATGTATCCTCGTGATTTTACTATTTTTTTGTAAATTTTCTTATCCAAGTCCGTAGTAACTACGGGAGATGAAGTAATTAGATCCAACTAGGAATATTATACTCCTTGGTACAAAAAGCACAGAGTAATAGTTTTGGTTCCTGTCTATCGTATTCACTTTCATAGGAGTTGTTGATGTCATCCATCTTATCGATATAACCTTCAATATCGTCTTTACAGGCTGGTAGATGGTCATTGCATAAGTCGCATTTATGATGTTGGACCTTAAACTTCCTATCCTGATAAAGGAAGTGTCGCTTTATTACCTCCTTCGGATCTTTAGGCTTAGGCTTAGGCTGAGGTATCTGTTTATGCTTAAAGGACTGCTTCACGCTGGTACACCTTCTTGATACAGTCCTGACAGTAACTTTCTATTCTGGTTGCGCCGCCTCCCTCCGTTGGATATTCTACAACTACGGAAGGAACATCGCCACAAATGCAGCAAGCAGAATGACCATAATACTGTTTTATCATCAGGTTTTTGTTACTGCCGTATATCTTGTGATTTCTTAGTAGCGATTCGTATTTTTCCAACTTTTCTTTAGGAACGTTGATTTCTTTTACTGTGGCGTTATCTCTGATTCTTAACATTTTCAATGGAATATTGAATACTCTTTCTTTAAACAATCTTGACAATAATGCTCTGTAATAGTTAGTAATTTTTTACCTCCTTTGATGACTTCATGGCTTGGGATCTTTCCACAAGAGCATAGACCACCTGTTAATTTGCTGGCAATCCTCAACTTTGTATTATCACTATATTTTGAGTCTTTAATCCTCTGGATAACTTCCAGTTCTTCTTTTGGAAATTTGATTTCTCTTATTATGCGTTTATCTTGTTGTACGCTTAGCACCTTAGTACAAGACAAATCAGATTATTAAAATACTTCTGCGTTCTTAGTACTAAGGATAGAAAATGGTTAACCAAGTAAAAGAAATATGCAATTTCATTACGTCTAATGGAGATATTGGTGTTGTAAGTAGAGGTAGCAGAGCGGCTGCAGTTGCAGTAGTAACACCGTGTCAAATGATGGTAGGGAGTAACCCATCCCGAATAAAGAGTAAGACTGCTTCCGTGCCAAGTATCAACAAAGTGAAAATGATAAGTGACTTCATAAGTTCTAATGGAATGCTTTGAAGTACAAAAAACAAAAAAAGAAGTTACCTTATATTCATGGTTTTAGTTAGCCAGATGCATGGAATTTTACAGATATCTGTAAAATTAGAAAAAGGTTAGACTAGTCCTCTTCCCAACTGGCAAATCTGGATAAATCACTGACCCAGCATTTATGACAAACTCTTTCTTCTGTCTCTTCAGTATGGCCATATTTGTCAACTATAACGCTGAACCATAAGGCATTTCCAACAAGTACACCACCTCTGTCTAATCTCGGCGGTGAAGTAAATGGTGTACCGCATACAAAGCAGTTATAGAAACAAGAATCTAGCAACCAGTCAGTTCGGCTATCTATCTTATTCATTTTTTACTTAGGTTATTTGTAGAGTCCCATCCTCTTCAGTTCCTCATCAGGGTATCTCACTCTATGTTGAGGACCACCCTCTTGTGTTGCTATCTCTACGAATCTCTTCCATTCTGGGGTAACGAACATTTCATAATTGTAGTCTCCGCATCTGAATGATTCTATCCCTAGGCCTTTAATGAAGCCATAGTATTTTATCGATTCTTTATCTGTGACATTCTGGGAATCCGGACCAAAAGGATGTTCATTATCCAGCGCTTCGTCAACTGCTTTCTTTGTGAAAGGAATCGTATAGACTGTTCTGGGCAATCCCATAACATACTGAGATCTCTGTATCCCTGTATTGGGGTCAAACTGGCCTAGTTCTAATCTCTTGGTTTGCTCTTTGTGTCTACCAACGACATGTTCTATTGGTCCTAGTTCATTCCCATTCCATTGTTTGCCTGTCCACAATGTTTCATAGTAGAGGTATTCACGTGACTCATTCTTCTCACTCGAGTAGTCTATCGCTCTAATCCTAAACATTCTTGGGATGCGAACTTTTATTTTCCCTTTCCCTGGGTCTACCTGTGCTAAAAAGTGATATTCGAATTTATCTGGTCTATGGTCCAAGTCAGGTGCTTCAAATCCTTCCTTTTGGTAAGAATCAAACTCCGCTGTCGAGTATGTAAATTTTAGTTCTCGCTTGGACCGTTCTGCTTCGTGTCCTGGTATTATAGTTGAAATTTCTCCTACACTCATTTGTCCTTAATAGAAGATGGAAACTAATAAAGATAAACAATATGAGGATTAATTAATTATTTAATTAAGAATGATACTTTGCGATATGCTTACTCCTTATTTCTTTATTCTTGAACCACTTATTACAATCCTTTCCTAAAGAATTGAATTTGCACTGTACCCACGGTACAACGTCGAATGGTTTGGGCCACCTGCCTAGTATATCGATATCAACGACATCAATATCCTTTGGTTTCTGTTCTTGATCTGACTCTTCGACTATTGACTGTGTTGGCTCTGGGTCCTGCGTTGCTATTGGTATCGTTTCTTCTTCTTGTTCTTGTGGTTGAATCTCTTGTTCTGTAATAGGATTTGGTGCATCTACAGTCCATACCTCTGATTCCTTTTTATTATTATTTTTCATGGATAAAGCCCAAGGTTCAGAATCAAATCCAACGATTGGTTCTTTCTGTCCTTCCTTTTCTTCTACCTGTCCTCCTCCTATTTCGACAGCCCACTGTACTTTCTTTTCATTTTCAGTATTGTCGACTGTATTGACAATGTTAGAAGCCGGTAGTTGTTTCCATAGGCTTAAGATGTCCATCTCTATGCTATGGAGTTCAGATATTGCTCGTATCTTTACTTCGTCCTTGTTGGTGTTAGAGATAATTTCATGTAACGTCTTTTGATATGATAATAGTGAATCAATTCTTTGTTTATACTGTGCTAGATATTTGTAAGCAGAGTTTCTAAGTTCTATATACCATTTCTCTGCTTGTTTCTCTATCTGGTTTCTTGTTATGGCGACAGTACTTCTCCCTATCTCGATTTGCTTTTCGTTGTGAAGGTAATCAACTATTTCCTGATCTGTTAGTCTTTGGAGAGATAGGTTTTGGATTATACCTTTGATATACTCTTTTTCCGCTTTTGTTCTTGTATTACGCTCCACAGCAACTTTTTTTCTAGACTCACCCGACTCCGCCACCGCTACCACTACCGCCGCCTGATGCTGACATCTTATCTTATCTAGCCTATATGAGACGAACTGAGTTTTAAATATTGTATTTCATTTAATTAATTATTGAAACCTTGTACTAAACTAAACTAAACTAGGCTAGTGTGCTTAGCATCTAGTCGTACTTGGGCATTTTAGACCGTTTAGGGTAATCTATTTCTTAGATCCTATTAGTCTCGTAACCATGAGTACCATTTTTCCATCGATGACTTTCCATTCCCAATCTAACTTATCGCCATCCTTTAACTTCCATTGTTTCACAATACTCATCGGAATTGTTGTTCTTAATGATGCAAATTTAGATGACGCTTTAGTTGCAACTGTGACTTCGCCCAAATCTCTAGACATTATACTCTACCTATTGTTAACCTTTCTTATAAACTCTACCTAGTAGTAGGTATCACACTCTACCCATATATTTATAACTAGGTATAGTGTAGGGTAGAGTAATGAGTAGAACCAGATTGTGTCGCTATGAATGCGGCACTGAATTAGGAGACTTTGATGAGCAGCAGAACAAGTACCGTGAGTTAACTGGAACCTTGCACACAAAAGAAAGATGTCAATCGATAAAGTCACAAGCAGTGACAACAACAAAAAGACCTGAACCAGTCGTACTGGTAAACGAGAGTCAGCAGAAACTAACTGTGGAAGAAC
>JBBRRH010000101.1:0-12354 GCA_038201105.1 Nitrososphaera sp.
ATTCCTGCGTTCACAATGATACCTGTTGTAGGATATCTTGTGGTATCAAACTCAAACTCTAATAGAAAAAAAACCCTTGCCTTATGGCTTATTCCAGTCATTCTCATACCGTTGCTATGGCCGGCATATGCGTTTTCAATTGGTCATGGAGATCTCTGGTTAGACTGGGTACTGTGGCAAACTGGAAGACATAAGCCTCTTGTGATATCATTAAAAAACTTTTTTGAAATGGATCCAGTAATCATGATAATTGGAATCATGGGTCTACTATATTCCGTATTTAAGAAGGACCTATTCATATTTCTCTGGATTACACCTTTCCTAATTTTTTCTTACTTCATTGGATGGGTTCAGTACTTCCATTTGATACCAATATTCCCGGCATTTTGTATTGGTGGCGCTTTACTCATTGAGTCATTTTCTACAAAAATAAAAAATAAAAAAATCAGTCTCTTGGTGCCTGTTATGCTAGCTTGTGGAATAGCTATTTTTGGTTTTACTGCAACCTCATTACTTATTACTAAAGATGTCAATTCCGGTCAATTTGCTATATACTCTAGTATAGCAAGGAATCTAGCCGGTCCGGCAAACGCCAACAATACAGGAATTACCATAATAGGCAGCCACTGGTGGGATTGGAATTCCTACTGGATCACTCAATACGTGCTCAATGAGAAACACGATGTTATCGATCCACACTTTGACCCTCAATTCAGGCAGGAAATAAAAAATAAGAAAGTATTGTTTATAGACGATGAAAAATTCCTTAGCCGAATCGCACGCGATTTAAGAGGACAAAATATTATGCAAATTAAATCAATGCATAACGACTCGACCATTGTTGGAACTTATCTGGATAATGTTACAAAATATGATAACGGTCAATATCCTTACAACATAATGTCAATTATGGTTCTAAATGAAAATCATCCTGTAGGAGAGGTGCAACTCAGAAGAAATTATTAAAGTACAATCTAACATTATATTTAGCTTATCCGGCCTTCAGAGTGCCAACCATTTAATTTAACAAATTACTATATTTTAGATCCAGTTGAATAAATCAAGCTATTCGTAATTCTCCTTGCACCCCATCCCCAATAAGTCAGAATCAGTACAATGTTGAAACAAGAGGTGTGCCACTATCGTGTCTTTATTTATCAAATAATGCTAAAAGTAAAAAAGGTTTTATGCAATAGGCTCGCGGATTGGAAGCTAAAAGGGACAAGTGCAGAGTCATCCACTCCAATGCGCTGTTCATAATATCGAACCCAATAGGGCCTTGCCAAGGAATCAGAGCAAGGGACCAGAGATCCAGTGAACAAATTAGCCGAGATGAGTTTTTATACTTTTAAAATTACGTCATCTCCGTGCTATATGATATAAAATATTCTTCGTCTCTTCATCTTATTTTGTACGGAGTATTTACCTTTGCCATTTTACTTGTTTTTAAATCGGATCAACTCTTTACTGAATATGCTTATTCTGCTACGAACTCTACAGTCGAAACGGTTACACCTCAAGTAAGACAAAGCGGACCTATAGTAAGTCTCCAATTTTCAAGCGACGGAAGTCCCTTGTGGATAGTTTCTGGAAGGTGGAAAATTGATGTAAATTATGATACCACAGGAGTAATCCCACTATCAATAAGAAATCTCAACGTGTCGCTTGTTATTGTTTCCATAGACGGGTCAACCACCCACAGGTACAAATTGTCCGAACTTAAACAGAATAGTCTCTCATATGACAATGTAACTAACACATCAAATTTAAATGGGACGTTAAAATTGGCCCTAGAAGGCAAATCAATTGATAATGTAGATACTTCTCTTAAATTCATCAACAGAAAGATCCTTATTATAAGTCTCGACACCTCTAAGACCAAAAGTTATCTCGGTGAAACGCCGATTTATGGCGTAGAAAGGTAAGTCATCGAGCTGCACTGACGGATGACTTGTTCTGCCTGATTGTACGTTGCTTCGGATTGAACTGAGGGTTAGTTTATTGAGATTATTCGATTGAGGCACTCAGCAAAATTATAGATATATCCTTGCAGTCATAGTTCGTTCTCCACGATGTTTGCGGTTGAACTAGCACTGACAGATAGCGAGAATGTCAATTCCTTAGGTAATGGTTATGACAGATCGCTCTAGAAATATTAGGTTAATTCACTACGTCTCGTCTTTAATGATTTTGGGTAGTCCTAATCAAACCAATATTCTATATGACCAGACGTGAACCATCGCATTAAAAATGACTAAACAAAAGGTCTTTTGTACCCTGGTTACTTGAATGTATGCTGTCAGCTAAGGTGATGTATCCGTATCCGCAACATATCGTATTAGAATAGATTCAATACAATTGTCTCGGGTTACAAGATAGGATTGAATCAAATCATTCATAGTGGTCCTCCAACTAGCAATAAATCAGATATAGATTAGATCTATTGGAACTAAAACCATGAGGAGATTGCATTAGCATAATCCCGTCGAAACCTCGATCAATCTTAATGTGAGTTACTTATTCTGGACACATAGTGTTGCCATCTTCTCGAAAAGACCGGGCATGTGGATCCGTAGGTCTATGTTATAACTAACTTCAATAAACCATCAAGTCGGAGATAAAATGTCAGCCATCAAATTTACTAATAGACAGTCCTAATCATTTTAATTTTAGTGTCGATTTAATATTGGTCTGATTGTCAATTTTTATTGTAAGCACGGCTTCATTGAACTTTTCTAAGTTATGATCAAATGCCAGAGTAGGACCCTTTAGCCCTACAAATATAATGTATTTTCCAGACGAAAGGGTATAGGTGATACTCTTTCCTTCAACCGGCGGTACACATCTCTGTAACAGCTTTTCGACATTCATTCCATTTAACTTCACAAATCTGTCTGAAAGAACTTTACAACCGATGCTTTCAGCGGTCTTCCTCACATATAGTTCGTAATTTGAAACATTATGGTCTGCCATTACCATAATTTCAGGCACTTTAGATCTTGCTATAATAAGGTACACCTCATCTTGATCATCACTTGGGTTAAGTATCCCAGTTTTAGCATTTATCCCAGTAGGAGAAACCATTACGATGCTCTTTAGATCGAGTCCACTCCACCCTGCTGGTAATCTAATGTTGAAACCTAGCTCTGGAATACTGTAGAATCCAGAAACATTAGCAAACGAGGTAGAAAAAAGGGCACCATTACCCTTAAGGCTCGGATAAGATTCAACATCACTTGCTCCGGCTAGAGTGAATTCACTAAGGATAAACATTGTGAGCAACGTAAGTGTTGTTATAAATAGCATATCTAAATTAGGAGATCAATTCTTAATTTAATTACGTTTCTGTACGTCATTATAATTTTCAACATACAGTATATTCCCCCCCCTTATTTCATGCTAATGAATATTGCGAAACGATAATGCATTCGCCCTATCAATAGTGCGTTGAATCGGATAACTTTGTGTAAGAAATACCTGCTTTAAGGATTTTGAAATTTGTGGAACCTACTGCAACTGAATTGGATTCGCTTCTAACCATTTATCGATAAACTTATTAGAGTTATTGCAGTACCTCCATTGAAATTTGAACGTACGTGACATTGAAATATTCATTTTATCTATGAGATTTAAATTAATTTCCGTTGCAATAAGACCCGTTTGCTGTATGACCACCGAGTGATTGATAATTAGAAAGACAGCTTCCGGTAGAAGTTTAATCCCAATTGCAGCTTTGATATTGGCGATAATGCTGTTCACTGCTTCTAATTCTACTATCGCAAATGTAAACCGAGTAATTGCAGGGAGCAATATTGATCTCAACTCTACTGGCCTTGAAAAAACTCTAGTATTGCCTCGAACAGTAGTGCTAGATCCTTCAACACTTGTTAAACTAAAACAAGAATTCAATGACGGCAATAACACCATGCTGGGCCTTAGCTTACGTGCATTGGTTCTCCAGGCAAGTTCCCTTCTCAACAAGAAGGCAACCTCTGTGGCGGACAAAAGCGAATTACCACCAAGTGGTGACATTCACGACTTTCTTTCTTTGGCGCCATATCGTTGGCCAGATCCAACAAAGAAGGATGGTTTACCGTATATTGGTCGTGATGGGAAGACTAATCCTGAGATCTATTCAATTCCTGATAAAAGAAACATGGATGACATGATTCATAGCGTGACTGTACTTGCAGCAGCTTATTACCTTACGGGGAATTCGCAATATGCATCCAAAGCTGAAGAACTGCTACGCAGTTGGTTTCTAAATAATAGTACCAAAATGAATCCTAATCTAACATATGCTGAAACAGTTCGAGGCAAGAGTAAGGTATATTCGGCAGGGATTATGGCCGGAAGAAACTTAACCGACGTCGTGGAGGCAATAGGCTTGATACAGCGTTCATCTGCATGGAGCAACGAAGATCAAGTAGGGATAGTTTCTTGGTTTAGTCAATACCTAGACTGGCTTTTGAAATCAAATTCAGGAAAGGAAGAGGCACTAAAAATTAATAATCACGGTACATACTATTACGTGCAAGTTTCAGCAATCGCTTTATTCTTGAATAAAACTAACATTACTAGGAATATTATTAAGGCTTCTATAGAGCCTCCATCATCATCTACATTTGTAGCCCCTGAGAAATCGATCGCAGTCAAGATTCCGCCTAATGGTCTACAGCCATTCGAACTACAAAGGACAAGGTCATTGGACTACAGCATGTTTAATTTACTAGGCCTCTTCAAATTGGCCAATATCGGCCAAAATGCAGGTATAGATATTTGGAATTATAAAACTGATCGTGTACCGTTATTACAGAAGGCATTAGACTTTTTGCTTCCTTATATTATAAAGAAACATCCTTGGCCTTATTCCCAGGTTACTCAAATCAATCGATACTTAGCAACCGACTTATTATGTCAAGCAATTATCCATTATCCTAATCGTAGTGGCCCATATTTGGAGGCATATAAAATTGTATCTCGAAATAGTACATTTCTCAACATTGATAATTTGTCACCTACCTGCCACAACAGCTAGAATCAATCGAATCTTCATTAGTGGGCAGACGCGATTGGCGAGATTGAGATTTTATTTGCTGGAACTATTTGTGATTTTACTTGTTTTTCGAAGATCGCAAAAGAGATCACTTATTTGAATTTGGAACTATCCTGAATACTGTTCCTTCCAAACGCGTTGTATACGAAATGCATGATGGCGTCCAATATTTTGCAGTATCACAGTCATTACCCCCTTGATATAGCGATAATACATATAGATACCCGTCTGGACCGACTTCAAGATCGGTTATTCCTCCAAAGCCCTCTCCAAATATTACGTTTCGCGTCTCTTCTAGATTATTTGCTATTTTATCTTGCAAGGGAGGAACTAATTGTAACCTCGTTCTGTCATGACTTAACTTGAAATGGTAAATGTTGCCATTATGAAAATCTCCGACAAACACATCATTTTCATACTTTTTTCCAAGTTTATCAGAATTCAAAAATTTTATACCCGTTAAGCCTGGGGGTGGCTGATACCAAGCTAACTCGGGAGCTCTATACATAGATGTATCGTTGTAACTGAAAAGTTCCTTAGGCGAATATGTGATTTTACCTGGGGCTTGCCCCTTTGGTTCCCAGAAGCCCTGAACTTTGTTCCACCCACTATTGAAGCCTCGTACTACAAGATTTATTTCGTCACCGTACTGAGGACCATTCTCAGTGTCCCATAGATTTCCTGTTACTGGATCAAAGTCCATACCAAAGCTGTTTCGAATGCCATACGCGAAATATTTGTTTGTCTGGTTTTGACTCCCAAATATCCCACCATTTACCGGTTTTCCATCCTTCGTCACTCGTAAGATGCCTGCTCTTCCGTCAGCGTTTATTCCTTCCGCCTGGTTTGTTGATCGTGTTACAGTGCCATTAAACTTCTTGCTATTACTTGGATTCAAGTCACCAATAGTGAGATATACATTTCCGTCTGGACCTGTTAGGATTTTACCTCCATTATGCGCCGGGCCTGGAGCAGTAGGAAGATCCAAGAGTAACTTGGGATTTGCTAACTTGTCCTGGATCAGCTCGTATCTATATAATCGATTTCCAAGAGGTAGTTTTCTCTCCGATACATCATCACCGTCTTTGACTGACTCGGTAAAATACAAATATACGAAAGTTGGTCCATCAGGTATCTTCTGGATTGCTATTCCCAACATTCCTCTCTCCACGGCGTTCGCAACAGGCACATCAAGTAGCGGATCATTTAGAATTGATCCATTGGTCACTCGCTTTACCGCGCCATCATTTTTTTCTAAAACTAAAATATCATTTTGCCCAAGGAAAGCCATGTGAGTAGGAAACTTAATCCCAGATGTTACTCGCTCTACTTTAAGATCTGCATCAAGAACTTTAGGATAACTGTATTGGATGTTTGACAGGGTCCTATTTTTAAGGTCAATGAATGTATTGCCACCGTCTGCACTCTCTCTTAGATTTATCTCATTGTTTCCGGTACTATTATCTTGCCAGACAATTATTATTTTCTTACCGACTGAGTCAATCTTGGGGAATTCTGAGTTTCCAGTACTGTTACTGAGATTTGTTGTATTCCCGAAAGTGTCTCCACCATCTGTGCTCACTCTTAGATATATCTCATTGTTTCCGGTACTATTATCTTGCCAGACAACTAGTGTCTTGTTACCGATTGTATATGTCGCGTTGTTTTGATTCTCATTTTTGTTAATGTTATTGTTATAATCAGTGGCCCCTGATCCAGTAACACCATAGATATCCAAATAATTGGGAATTACAATCAAAAATGTAAATACCATAAGAATAGCTGAATAATTCCTTATACTACCCTTACAAATCAAATCTATTAAACTATCCCTGTTCCATAAATTGATTTGCCAGCTCAATTGTATTTTCGAACGCCTGATTTTCAACCATCGATCTTCAGCATTAATATATCTTGTCGCGTTATTCTAAAAATGGCATTCTTCCCTATCATAGTTATGCCACTGGAGTCCAATTTGCGCACATTTGTCGTGGCTCTAAATTAAACAAATATAATCTAATTTGTTACGTTGACTTTATGCTTGTTGCTGCAGCAGTCCTGTCTTGAATACAGATGTTAGTCAATAGAGGTGCCAGAAACTGCACCAAATATTGGGGATTCGCCAAAATGGTATTTAACAAGTTTTTTATCAATATCAAGATTCATGGTACGAAGGTTTTCTATTTTTATTGTTATTGGCAGATTCAAAATTGGTGTAGAAATTCCTTTTGGATCTGTTCCAGATGTAGTAAATGATATCGTTCCCCTTAATGTGGCTGAGCTGCCACTAAAGCTTAGGTTTAAGAGATTAAAATTGATCAATCGATGTTTGTGCTCGCCTATCCCGTTAGGGCCAACCATTGTAATGTTCGCAGTAAATTTTAGGCTTGAATTATCATTATTACTAACATCAGAATCACTAATTCTCCACCTGCCGGTCAGAATCCATGCAGGTGCATGTGACCCATTATACTGTAGACTAACTAGAGTACCCTTTAAATTTTTTATATCGGAAAAAGCGACAGGCAGCTCTTCAAAACTTTGTTTGAACATTCGTCTGGTGTAATCATATTTATGATCAAAAGTGCCAACGACAGCTGCCGTCACAAGAAGCAATCCAAAAGCAATGACGACAGATGATGATAGATTCATCAAGGACTGAGACAGAGTCAAATATATATAAGTTGAACCCAAAGAATAGGTACACTACAAGGAAACTTAGAAGATCTATGTGCATATTTCTTAATTATCACGTGGGTAAGCGTACCTTAAAATCACTCTGACCAATGGACATTCTACAGCATGTCTACTCGAATTTTCGACAAATGGCGGAAGGGTAGACTACTTGTGTTAGTTCCTTTGGTTTTGTCAGCGTATACTCATTTATGGAATGTTACTGGGTTTCCTTCTGTTCACATAGATGAAGCTCATTATATGAGAAGAGCAATGCTAGTCATAAATGGGATGGGAGCACAAGAATCTGCATCAACTGGATATCCACGTACCTATGATCATCCATATTTTGGCCAACTTTTTCTAGGCGGCATATTAGAATTGATTGGTTATCCAAATATGTATTATTCTGGGGACAACACGCATTCAATCGAGATGCTCCATTTTATCCCAAGAATCATAATGGGAATTCTTGCAGTCATTGATACTTTTCTGTTATATAGTATACTCCAGATAAGATACAATAGAACTGTTGCCCTCATTTCCGCTATTTTGTTTGCCGTTATGCCAATGACATGGCTACTGAGGCGCGTCTACTTGGACACGTTATTGATGCCGTTTCTTTTGGCTTCCATATTATTTGCGTTGTATGTCCAGAAATCTAGAAATGAAAATTCAAAACCTATGTATTCTAGAAGAATTGACTACAGAGTCTTTGTTCTACTTTCAGGAATTTTCCTTGGTTTGACAATTTACACAAAAATTCCCGCAATTACATTCATACCACTTGTGGGCTATATCATATACCTCAACTCGAGAAAAGTAAGAATTCTAATAATTTGGCTTGTTCCCGTAATTTTGATTCCCTTTATTTGGCCCCTATACAGTGTGATTGCAGGTCAAAACGACTTATGGGTCCAGTGGGTTCTATGGCAAACTGAACGGGATAAACCGCTTGGGCGTTCATTAAACTCTTTTTTTCAAATAGATCCCATTATAACTATGGGCGGAGTGGCTGGATTGGTATTAGCTGCTCTCCGGAAGGATTTTTTTCCCCTCGTTTGGATTGCCCCTTTTATAGCATTCTCGTTTCTAATAGGATATGTCCAATATTTTCATTTAATTGTGATCTTCCCAGCATTTTGCACTGCTTTCGGAATATTAATCGAATCGGTTCAAGGAAGAATAAAAAAACACTTAAAAATATTCTCCAATATAATAATTATTTCTATATCGATTTTTGGAATTGTAATCACCAACACACTTATCACCTTGAATGTAAATTCTGCTAATTACGATATTTATACTTCTATCGCACAATATTTACCTTCGGATGGTAAACATGTGACACTCATCGGAAGTCATTGGTGGGATTGGAACTCATATTGGTTAACTCGATTTGTGATGAATAAGGATCATGAAATGATAGATCCAATGTTTGATCCTTATTTTAGAGCTCCTGTTAAGACGGACAAGGTATTGTTTGTGGATGATCCCAATTTCGAAGAGGCATTTTCACGTAATATACGTGGTGCAAATATTGTCGAGATAAGACAACTCTATGATAACTCTAAACCTATAGTTGTCTTTCACGATAATATGACAAAAGGCTACAACCATAATTACCCCTTTAATATATTAGAGATAATGACAGAAAATGAGAACCACCCGCAAGGAAATGTTACCTTACGTGCGAATTATTGATTAGGATTACGTGCCTTCTTACTACCAAAGAAATTCTGATTTCCTGGATTCGCCTTCAAATTAATTTGATATTTGGCCATTCTACGAAAAGAAAGATCCTACATTATTGAAAGAATCTTAATAGCAGAGATTTAGATTTTTTTATTGGCTCAGGTCACTCACCTGTGCATAAGAGGGAAGTGATTAAATTTTCATCATGCGATCGAGTAACAAATGCTAGCGATCTCTTAAATTCCCAGAAAGTGAATTGGGTAACAGAGTATACCTCTATGTGAGGAATTGCCATCTCTAATTTTAATATTTTTAGAAACTTATCGGTCAAACAATTGAATGGGAAATAGCGAATTTGTAAATGGATCCTAAGCGCGTATGTATTCCCAGACTTAAGATGCAATTAATTAATATAGGGAAATGAGATTCCTACTTCTTGAGGTATCGAAATGACAATTAATTTGATATCACGACGGATAATTCCATTTTGTGAATAGCGCGTTAAAGATAGATTCTTTTTTATTGGACGAAAAATAAACGACTTTATATCGTTGTTTAAAAAAAATAGATTTCGTTCCTTTCTTATCTTATTTATCCCGTTTGTGCTTTCTTGCTTCACCCATCTTTGGAACCCTATCGGCTTTCCACCTATTTATATTGACGAAGGACACTATATGAGAAGGACCCTTCAGGTTTTGAATGGATTAGGTCCCCAAGAATCCATCTCTGTTTATGAATTTCCTTACGACCATCCGTATTTTGGGCAGATCTTTTTGGCAGGACTGTTATCACTAATTGGGTACCCAGACTCTCTCAGACCCTCCTTAGACAACGCCGAGAAGTCTATTGCGATGCTATACGAAATACCCAGACTAGTGATGGGTATTCTTGCCATAATTGATACGTTATTGCTTTTCAAAATAGCTGATATTCGTTATGGGACAAGAGTTGCATTCATCAGTTCAACATTATTTGCCGTAATGCCCGTAACATGGTTTCTAAGAATGATCCTCCTGGAAAACATAATGCTGCCATTCTTATTATCATCGGTATTACTTCTAGTATACAACTCGAACTCCAAGTCTGGTTATCCAAATACTGGGATTCATAATACGAAACGAAGAAACATGATAATCATTTTGATATCGGGAATACTCTTTGGATTGGCTTGTTTCACAAAAGAATCTGCCGTTACCCTAATGCCCCTCTTAATCTATTTGGCTTTCACAAGTAGCCCATTCTATCAATCAGGGCTCAAAAGGGCACGAACTGTAGCAATTTGGCTAATTCCCGTCGTAATAATTTCACTAATCTGGCCAATTTATGCTGTGGCGGTGAACCAGTTTGACAACTGGTTAACTGGCGTCCTTTACCAAGCTGGAAGAGATGAAAAAGGGATGCAAATGGCGTTATCATCGTTATTTGAAATTGATCCGGTTTTTGCGATCTTGAGTGGGGCGGCAGTAATCTTGAATATTCTTGACGTAATTATGTTCAAAAAGAGAGATCTACTTTTGTTTTTCTGGTGCTTGCCTTATTTTCTGTTCCTTCTATTTGTTGGCGGCGCTGTAAAATATTTTCACTTCATCATACTACTCCCTGTACTTAGTATCCACATTGCAATTCTAATAATCTTTATTTCTAAATCAATTAGACTAAGAAAGGTAACTGTGAATCCGCTTGTTATATTAGGAGGGATAGCTTTTATCGGTCTTATCAGTACGACCGCAATGATTTCTAGCAACTTGACGTCTGTCTTTTTTGAGATGTATTCTTCCATAGTAAATACGTTACCATCTAAGGATGATAACCCAATCATAGTAACTCTTGTTGGAAAACATTACACCCGTGAGTTCTACTGGATTCCAAAATATGTGTTTGGTCAAGACGTTGAATTTGTGGTCGTAGATCCCATACTATTTCCCAAGGATGCATTGAAAACAGAAAAAGTATTGTTGTTGTTGGACAAGAGTGTAGTAACACAGATCAAGGACAAAGAAAAGCAAGACGACTATATTGAGCGGTTGGGGGCGTTGTACCATAATTCTACCCTCAAGAATAGATTTAATGAAAACTGGACCCAATCTTATTTAGCATTAATATACCCTTATACTAGCTTTGATAGTCTTCTTGGAAAGATTGGTAGGCTTGACATACGGACAAATTACTAAATAATGATCAACTATCATAATTGGCATTTTCTATCCATGATCCCGCGCATAATCTTCCAATTGCATTGGCATGTAAACTGGACAAATACCAAATCTTGCGAGGCAGATACAAAAGAAATGTGGTATGATTATTCTAACTGTAAATGAACTCACATCACAGATTGAGATTTCCGGCTTTCGGAACCTAACCCTAATGTATTCTCGAAAGTTAGTTTCTTGTTTATGGAGAGCAAACAAAAGTAAAGTTACATCTTGGTGTAAGGACAACAGAACATATCATATCGTCGGAGCTAATTTAAGGATGTAGACTTACCCCCACAATTTATCCTTGAAAGTCAATTTCTTGTTTAGGAGAAAATTACTGGCCGATGCTATAGCAACAGCACATAGCAAGGACATTGCGTATTGCAACCCATTTTCTACTAATACATAGACAAATGCCAATTGAATTGCCGCTCCAAACGAACTTATGATTAAGAATAACAATAATTGCTTAGAAGTATGAGTAAGAGAAAAGTTTAGATCTTGGAAAGTCCATACCTTATTCAAGAAAAAGTTTGTCACAATAGATACTAGTATACCAATTAAGGTCGCTTGCATGTACCATAGATGGGATAGAGAACCATTTGAAATTGCAGTTGATATCAAATAGTTTACGGCTAATCCGCTTGCCCCTACAGTATAGAATCTTCCTGCCTTTGAAAGAAATTTAACTGATCTCTTGTACCTGATTTCCTCTCCGCCGTCTTTTGATTTTGG
>JBBRRH010000102.1:0-12273 GCA_038201105.1 Nitrososphaera sp.
GGACTTGCGTGATATTATAGCCGTGGTAAATCCCGCTGTAAAAAAGATAAACTCCAGAGATGGAATGATGTTATCAAAGATGACTTGTCCTAGAGAAATATATTCTAATTTTGTATTTGTTGCAGATCTTCACATCAAAGAAACAATTTCAGCTATCAGCTCCAAGAATATACAAAAGCTGGGAGAGTTTTATGAGAAAGAAAATCTATTATTTAGGAAAGTCTGTTTGAACACAAGACCGTCACTAGATTACTGGTCAAGAATAACACAACACGTCCTTTTACAGGTTACAAAACTACGTCTTGAAGGTGTATTTGCATATGCAGGAACAGACGCGGGACCTAATGTTCATGTCTTTACACTACCTACTTATGCTAACAAGGTAATTGAAACGATACAGGAAATAAAGGGAGTAAAAAGCATCATTCATTGCAGCCCCGGAGCAGGAAGCCACTTAATTCAAGAACATTTACCATCAAAATAGTTGCACTACGAGCATAAATAGTCCTAAAATTAGTATGCCTTTGAGACTATTAACGTAAGCATATCATTCATTTAGAACTGAATTTAGTGCAACCATCCTAATTCCAGATTACTTTTATGCTGTTTGAAAAACTCGTACTGACTTCTCTACTATGCTACCTGAAAGCGATGAGTCATGCCAAAGCATCTTCTGCTCGTCCTGCTCCAGCCGATGAGACTGCGTACTCCTCATTACTGTCCTCACCAAATATTGCAATTCATGTATTTTTAGATTAATCATCGCTCTCATTCTTCTTACTTAAAAGGACTTTGTAACGGCATTTTTCAATCTTTCGATCTTTGTTTTAATATTAGACACGTCTCGGCTATTGATTGCGTCACCGAGTTCCTTGGCAGAATCTGTAATACTCCTTATTTGTTCTCGTTTAACCTTCCTATTTAGTTCCTCCTTTATCCGCATAGTCACTTTATTGATCAAGTCCCGTGCTTCATTTTTTATTTCAGCCTCTTCTTTTTTTCTTTTAGTTATCATTTCGAACTCCTCTGCTGCTTTTCGTGCCCTCTCGATTTCTTCTTTTGTTGTCATCCCCGAAAGGATGAAAGTCCCAAGTGAAACACAGCCAGACCGATTGCATGTCTTTCAGACTTACAAATTTGCGCTTTACTTTATGGTAAGCAACTATATCCTTTATCCAATTATCTAATTCGGCTTTATTTTCAATCATTCGTTCTTCCTTTTCTTGCATAAGGTCGTTCAAAGCAAATATTCAAAATAGGTCGGATAAAGATGTAATAATTATAATCTGAATTCTCCTTTTCATAAGATGCAACTGGCCATTTGTCAATCAGATTTGACATGATTTGTAGACCTAGTCTTGCGTTAAATGACGCTCAAAGCAAACTATTTTTCAGTTGACTCTAATTAATATTAGTTGATAAGACACATCCTGAAAATAGTTATAGTCTGAACTCGTTGGATTTACTACGCTCAGTCAGGTAGATAAAATTACACTTTAAATATTAACCAATGGTTCAAAGTATGCTATGATTTCAATAGGACGCAAATTATTTGAAGAGGTTGATATACCCACAGAAAGTAAAATAATTTCTGAAGATGCAATCACCAAAATAGTAGAAAGAGAAAGTAGCTGGACAGCTGAAATCAATGGCATAAATCCATTTCCAAACGGAAAAGCGTCAGGTAGCGGTATCTCTTTAATACATAGTAACGGTATTTCAATTTCAAATTGGCAAGGCATATTTACTACCTATATCATGCTGCTTAGGGCGTATAGTTTCAAACGGAAAGTTATTTTTAAAATCTTGATATAAGAGTGATGCCGTTGTTGTTACTGTCATTATATAGCTTCATCCTTAATCCTTGCTAGATTCGTATAAGAATCCTCGCTTAGATTTTTCTATTTCAAGTTATGTTCCTTCTCCCATTCATAACTTTGGGTATCATTATCTTTGCCAACAATCCAAAAATCATAATTTCCTCCAATACGATCGCCTGCCGCATTAAGTTTTATTTGACCTGACATTCCCTCAAATGATTCCGCAGTTTCAACAACCAATTCTTTAAGTGATTTACTTGAGTTTTCCTTATCTGAGTTTATTGTATTATTCTTATCAAGACTTAGTGCGGCTATCCAATAAGAATCAGAGGCGATTGCAGGATATGTTATTGAACCCTCTTCATGTAATGTTTTTTCTAGTTCTTTTTCAAGAGCATGAGATTCCTCTGTCTCATTACTTATTGAATACAGCGGATTAGTAAAATTTGTCTTCATTGCAAACATTGCGGAATCAACATTTTTTGTTATATGATGATTTTGTGCAATACTATCACTGCCACACCATCGTACTTTTTCCAACATTCCATAAAGTGGTGCCTGGATTAAAATAGGTGTTATTTTGTCATAAGATATTATATAAACACCCACAGAATGAACACCATATTTCCTTACAGCATCAGATACAATTTGACTTAATTTTTCTAAATCCTGATTCCACATGATGAAATTTATGCGATGTAAACTGGTAGCAAATTTCCCTGTATACGGATGATAATTAATGCCTTCTTCTACTTTCCCTCCTAGTTTTTCAAAATTAGATTTAGTGGAATTATAGAGTTCATTTCCATAAATATCACTCCTCCAAAATGGCACAATAACCTTTATACCGTCATTAATCATTCTTTGCGCAATTATTTTTCCTTGGTATGTGTCGTCAGGAACTAACCGAAAAAGATTATCTCCTTTAATGGAAAGTAATGGGGAAGTACTTGAGTAACTAAGAAGGATAATGTTATTAGCATCTGCATATCCTTTGGCAGCTGAAACTGCAGTACTTGTTGCAGGTCCTACAATAATTTTTGCACCATTTTCATGTAACTTTTTTATTGCTACTAAACTTTCTTCTGGACTCGTCTTTGAATCAGCCATTAATATCCTAAAGTGGGATGAAGAATTCATTTCTTCAAAATGCTTGTTTACATCATTTTCAGCATTTTCTAAAGCTATCTTGACAGATTTACCAATAGAGGATAAGGAACCTGTAAAGGGTAAAATTGCACCAACTGCAAATTCCTTTTTTCCATGGTCTTCACTGGAGATTACAGAATTAGAATTTATAATAAAATCTTTACTCTCAAAGATACTGAAAACATTTGTAAAATAAAGGCCAGCAAATATCAGAGAAGACGTAAATGTAATGGAAGCAATGAGAACCTTGAGATTTGCATTTCTAAGCTTTGTTGCAATCTTGAAAATAACACCTTTTGAATGCCATTTGATAACGTATCTGAGATACCATATAAGACCGCCTGCAATTAACAAATAATGTGCAGACAGTAATAACGCTGACATCCATAATTGTTCAACAAATGTTGTTAGAACAATAATTGCAAACCAACTATCCCCAATAACGATTGCTAAAAGTCCGACTAACTCACATATCCATGGAATAAAGTGATGTCTTTCATTCTTTATTCCAAGGAGAATCATCAAAGCAAGAACAGTTAAAACTGAATTCAAGGTGGGATATGCTACGGTGACAACGAAGTGCATAAGACCTCTGAAATTTGATGTTTCTGTATTCTCAAGAGTCAAGTTTAAGATGTATATCAAAAATAAGCCTGTCCCAGAAACTATTAGAAATAGAAATTTTTTATTGGTAGTGTGACCAATTTTCCTATATACTATTGTTAACCGACATATCAGAAACCCGTAAGCAGACAGTAAGAATATATCTGCTAAAGAAGGTACCGGTGATACAATGTCAAGCACTAATTCATAATATGCCCATATTATATTTGCAATAAACCAGAATACCAGACCGACTGCTAGCAGAATATTTACCTTATCTACTTTATCTACTGTCCCTTCTTCCCTATCCTTATCCTTAATGAGAATCATTGCAGAAAGTCCTACCGCAATGAGCGAATTAATAATCAATACCCAGTTCGAATAGATTACTTTACTGTCTGAGTCGGCAAAAATAATAAAGGAGTTTCCTATCACTATTGTAATAATAACTCCTAAAAAAAAGTATACAGCATTCAAATTCCTTTCTTAATGATTATTGTTATCAATTATAAACTCTTTTTCATTAAATTAAATTTCTAAAATGATTCATGTATTGTTGTCCTTTCTCTCATTCGTTTGTTACTGGAAGTGGTGAGAATGCATGATAACTATGTCAGAAAAAATGGACTATTGAAGTTGCTCCTACAAACTATTTGATAGTTTTGTGAGGCAGATATTGGTCATGTGGAATTTTTTCATTCTTCCCTCTGTGCAACTAATAGTGAATTAGCCTGCAATTTAGGAAAAAATTTACCAATGTGATAGTTCAGGTCGGGAATTGATTAAGGATGAAAATGAATTCTCACAAGTAGTATAACAGTCCTATTAAGGTGATGTTTACCATTCCTCCTCATACTCAAGTTCCCTCATCCACGTTACCTCCCGGAAAATATAACCAAGATTTTTTATAATAGCATACAGAACTAAAAATGTGTTAGAACAGCAGTTACCAAATCTGAAGCAGATGCACTGGGTCACTGCAAAACTTTTGGAGATGGGCCATGATGAAGCACAAAACCGGGACACGTAAACAATGGCTCGCAGCTCGGCTCAAGCTGCTGGAGGCGGAGAAGGAGCTCACACGGCGCAGTGATGACCTTGCCCGGCGGCGGCAGGAGCTGCCGTGGGTTCGGATCGACAAGGAGTATAGATTCGAGACCGACAAGGGCGGCGCCTCGCTGGCAGACCTCTTCCGAGGGCGCTCACAGCTCCTCGTCTATCATTTCATGTTTGGGCCTGACTACACGGCGGGGTGTCCGGCCTGCTCCTCGATCGCGGACGGCTTCAACGGCTTCGCAGTCCACCTAGCCAACCACGATGTCACACTTACGGCGGTGTCGCGGGCTCCTCTCAAGAAGCTGCAGGCGTACAAGCGGCGGATGGGGTGGACGTTCCCCTGGGCGTCATCGCTTGGCAGCGACTTCAACTTCGACTTAAACGTGTGGTTCACCGAGGAGCAACAGCGCGAGGGAGGCATTGAATACAACTACCGTCGCGAGGCGCCGGCACGTGAACCACTCGTAGGGAAGACTGTTCGAAAGTGGCGATCGCGCAGGGGCCAAGGGCCTGTCGCGAAAATAGCAGCCATGACCGGAACCGACGTGGCCACCTACACGCGCGAGAGGCCGGGCATGAGCGCGTTCGTGCTCGAGGATGGAGTCGTCTACCATACCTATTCCACCTACGCGCGCGGATTGGACGGGCTCTGGGGAATGTATCAGTGGCTCGACCGCACTCCCAAGGGACGCAACGAGACGGCATTCTGGTTTCGCCGTCACGACGAGTACGACAAGCGCTGAGCCAAGTCATGGGTGTCGTGGAGCCTATCATAACTTTGGATACCAAAAGGATACCAAAAGTTAGAACTCATTTTTTCCTCGTGAAATGAGGAATCCTCGACCGTCCAAATTATGTATACAAAGAATTATTCGCACTTACATTAAATGAATAAGATTATTAACCATTTAGCAAGTTAAATTAAATACAAAATTGTATGCTCATGTTCTATTCTAATATTCAGAGTTATGAAAGTATTGATAACTCACTTTGTTTCTTAGCAAATCCTCTTTCACACTCTACTTATGCTTTGTTTAGTATCAAACGCTGATTACAAATCATGAATAGAAACAAAATAGGAATGTTAGTAGTACTGTCGCTTTCACTTGCGACGGTAGTAATGGGAACGACAGGCTTGAGCCTTGTATCACCAGTCTTTGCTGGCGGAGATCACGGCCACGGACACGAGGGTAAGAAATGCAAAAACAATGACGACAACAACTGTAACGATACCCATAAGACTCAGAAAATAGAAGCCAAGAATGATTGTGAAATAAGCAACTACAATAAGGACCACAGTCATGACAATGAGAACTTGAATTCCCTAGAGTGCGCCAACGATGCCCAAAATCTGAAAGATGTAGAACAATTCGATGTCTTCAGTGATGGTGGAGGCGATGGCGTTCTGCAAGCACAAAGCGCTCCAGTAGACGGTAACCAATCACAACAGTAACAACATTAGAAAAACTTTCGTATCGGCTGCGCTGTCAGGGCTCAGCCCTCTTTATTTTTGATGGTCCTGACTTTGAACAAAATAAGAAGTTTTAAGGTTTTAAAATAAAAGAATCACTAGACATCCGGAATAAATATTGCTTCGTAGATTAGTTGCTCACCAGGTTTTGGGAGATAGCGCATGAAGTACGGTATACCATTGTTCTTGTAGAGGTCTGACATGGCCGAACCTTCAAGGGAATAATCGGCAAATGGACCGTTATCACGTTAGTTATCTGAGTGAGAACTCACAAGGTCAACCTTGCGCTTTGTCTTCTTTCTATCCGTCAATGGGAATTAATTGTCAATGATTGTATTTTAGTTTCCAACACAGATACTTTATAGTCAACTTTGAAATAGTTTGTTAGATTGTGGTTGTCACCTTTACAAGAATTCAACTAGGCTTGGAGGTTGTTGACAGACACAAAAGCCAACCTCCGGCTTTAACTGTCAACGATTGTTTTTTAGTTTTCAATTAGTCGTTGATTTATTCCCTTTTTCCAGTTCTCAGCACAAGTGATATTACAGAAACCTATGAAGTCAGGGACAGTTGTTATGCTTATGAATTTTTTACAGTAGTGACATTGCAATGTTCGTACTATTTGCTCCTCGAATATTGGCGTTGCCATTGTGTACACTCAAACTATACTTTACTTAACAATTATGGGTAAATACCTAAAAGATTGCCTGATATTCAAGATTCTATTAAAAATTTCAATTAATCCTTCTTTCTTTTTGCCATTGTATGTATTTTAGTTTTCAAATGTGGCGTAACTATGAAATAGTTTGTTAGACGGTGCGTAGGGCCTAAACCGGTTCATTTGTACGGGCTGGAGGTTTTAGACTTCACCACTATATATATTGCCCATGCGAGGATAATAAACGGTTGTTGAGGGTAAAGTTATTTCCTGAAATGATAAAAAAAAGGGCGCGTTACCGTGCAGAGAACTCTATGACCCTAACATCTGCGATATACTACTCCACGTGCGTACCCTTTTTTGCAAAATATCAAAGCGACGAAGTAACTTCTGAGACTGCCTTCTGACACTTGTATTTCTGTAGATGTCAATCGACTCTGAGGTCTTTTTCTATTTGAGCTACTTTTAGTTTCATCAGTCGTTTGTAGCCATATCTACTGTTGTTGTCGATTTATTTTCTTGTGCTCCTGATTGACCAGGTGATTGTGTATTCTGACTAAGTTCTGAAATTGTTTCTCCGGTTGAACTCATAGATTCCGCTTCCCTTAAAGTCCAGAGAGAACCAGCAAAGCCACCAGTCTGGCTGGTCTTTTGCAATTTCGTCCCGGTTGCGAAATTATTCGTAATGTTCAATGTCAGGGTTCCATGGTTTCTTGTTGCTCCCTTTGGGACGTCGGTCCACTCTCCATCTATTTTATTGTCATTAATTATGCCTTTGAAAACATTGGTAAATGAGTCGCCGTTGTTCTCGCTCAAACCGAGCCACCACAGTACGTTACCGAGCTGTCTGATGAAGTATGTGCCACCATCATTAGCACTCCAGATGCCGCTTAAATTTATGATCGTTTGTCCCGTCTGATTCTGGCTGCTCGTGGTGACGTTAGAAGTTGTACCAGGTGGGACGGGAAAGTCCGGATGCATGTAGGTCTACTCCTATTTCACTAGAAACCTGTTCCATTCCTTTTATGGTATTTAACCAAGATAACCTGAAATTTTCAATGATATCTGTAGACTTATTCAGATCGGGCTCACTGACTGCAGCCCGATAGAATTGCATGGCTAGCTTCAAAGGTTGACTTTTTGCAAAAACAAACACTTTTGAGTCGTCGTACGTTCCTAAATTAGAGGACGCCTGTTGAATGTAGTCAGTATCGCTCTTCATGGCATTTAAAACAGCATGTTCAATAATTGAAAGTATAGTAGAAGTAGCGAGATCCAGCGATTCAGAAGCTTTTGGGTCATTCAGTTTCATTTGTTCTATTAATACCGCAGATTGAGATAATTGGGCGAATACCTTTTCTCCTTTATCTGGAATTAGTGTAGTCCCATCTCGCGTCCAGTAAGTGCTTGACATAGCCTGACTTAAGTATCCAGATATCTCCTGTTGAGATTTCTTACTTAAATCAAGGGAATTCAAATCTGTATCCAACTTTAATAATATTTGGGGCAGTGATGTTGTTGTCGTGACCTTATGTTCTTCTTTGGGGTCCATCATGTAAATGCCATATCTAAAGAACCTATCAAAATTCTTGTTACTCACTGACGCACTGTACCACACCACAATGTGCTCTGCCCGATCCAGAACGTCTAGGCTTCGATCCACAATTTCACCACTACCTGTTGGTTGATTTTGTGTTGCTGTGTATGCAATTGTCTCGCCATTTACCAGACTTGACGGATCACTTGGATCATCTTCTCGTATTACTTCCTCAGGGTCATCTGGAAGCTTTACTATAGCGACGTCTATTGTCTGATCAGGAACCAGGTAGGGTTCTCCTCTTTTGCTTTCTTGGATAGACTCATCAGTTGATGGGTCTATGAGCGGGTCAATGTTAGGAAACCAATTAAGAAGCGAGCCTGGAAGTTCCTCTGAAACTACCCCTGTACTTGACCATCTCCAGTGAGTATGCACACAATCGAATGCAGGAAATTTCAGCGTCCAAGAGAGATGCGGGAGGGTCCGGCAGCCGGGAGTAACGATATTTTGTCCTTTGTGGGCAGTATGAATATTATCGAAATCACCTTCCTTGCCATCTGTAACTGCACGAAATTTCGTCTCCTTTGTTTCTATTTTTTGTTTACCTGTGTTAACTAGAACATTTCCCGCGAAATTATTAGAGTCACTGGTTAAGGCAACTCCCACTGGACCATAATCAAGTTTGTAATAAGCGCTAAATTTAGATAAGGTTGGAGGGACTGTTCCATCCCAGATGAAATACACCTCCGGAATAAACCTGTAACAATCCCCTTTAAAATATTCACAATTATTCTTGGTTTTCCAATTCACAACATAATAATACTTAATCCTGACGCTCCAGGACATTCATACGCACCTTTAGATACGCCCGAATCCACCTGTTTGCACTCAGATAAGGATGCACAATTATCTTTATAGTCTAAATACTGGCCAGCTGCACACGATGCCGGTCTGGTCTTGTTTGCATCTTCCGAGGTAACTGGCTGGGCTAAAGCGGAGTGTAGTATACCACTCCGGTAGCCTCCAGGCTGGTAAATTTGAAAGGTCAGTATCGTGGCAAAAAATACAGCAAGGGCGAATTTTAATACCTGTGCTTCTTCCAGAACCTTCATTAAAAGAATTATTATATAAAATTATCTATAACAATACTCCATCTTTCGGAGTTTTTTTCATAAAATGCTCTTGCACTGACAAAGATAAAAACAACGCAAAGATTCCCACGAGTTCTATAGCTTTTTGCTGTTGAGGCTGTAATTTCGTAACCCTCAATTCTTGTAATGTTTTCCCACGGTGCAAAAAAAAACCATGTTTTTATTTTCAGAGTCTACAAATCCTCTGGAATCCCGGCGGGTTCATTCTCTTACTACTGCAAAGGATTAATTGAATGACCAGCGATTCTATCGTCTTTCGTGGTAATACATTTTTGATCAATACATATTGCTGCTCGGTCATGCTTACATACATCACATATACATCTCTGATTCTGCATCCTTTTGAATTCGTCCTGACGTCTTGATTTTAGGTCAATGTATACCCATAGCAAAACAACTGGCATTCCCAGCGCAAAGAATACCAATATAGTTCGTATAGGGATTCTTAATACAAATAAAGATATTCCGAAAAGTAATGTTCCTATCCCAAGAGTTACAAGCCATCGATTCGTTAGCTTATCAATATTCAAGTTACCATTCACACCTACTTGACATATTGAACTTCTTCATCTCCATGCTCTTTCTCTTCCTCACCTTCTTTTGTGCCATCGTCATCTTGCGAAATCATTTTCCCTTTCCTTTTCCTTCGCAACTTTCTCTTGGTGCCAATTACCGAACAGGATATTATTGATATACTTGACCACATGATTACATCCCACACAGGCAGTTTGTGAACAACGTAAAGTGATCATAAAATTGTCTAAAGATCTTCCTCATGATATTTAATACTACTGTCATGACAGTAATGTTTTATTAATAGCATGGGGTATCTATATTGTGGCTGAAAAAGGCTTTAAAGTTCTGACAGTCAAGGAAAAGTACTTCAAGAAGGTAAGAGACTATTATAGAAATATCCTGGACGAAGATATAGATGCAGGGAATTTCATAAATGAAGCAAGAAGGTTTCAGGAAGAAATAAAGAAAAACAAGGCTACAAATCTTGATCCCCTGAAGGTAAAACAGATTTGGAAGGAAGATATCAAAGTTTGACAAAGTTTACAAGCAACGCATTATGATTACTGTCGATAGCAATATCTGGATTTATTATCTAGATCCGACGCTACCCGAACATAGACGTGTGTTACATTATGTTGAAGAGCTCATAAGAAACGAAGAAGTTTTGAGTAGCACGATCATATGGCTCGAAGTTTCCCATTATCTTTATAGGACATCTTCCATTGAAAAAGAAAATCTAGGACACACCTTGAGTAAACTTGTTAGACTGTCTAGTATGCATGTAATAGATTTTGACATGGAATTATATTTTGAAACAATCCGGTTACTCGGTGAGTTTAGGGAGGATCATCGCATTGGTTTTTCCATAGGCGGAAGAGACGCGAGTATAGTTGCAATGATGAAAAAGCACAAGGTTAAAACACTAGTGACTCATGATAGGGATTTTATAAGGCTGGCTGACAAAGGAATAATTCAAATCTACGATCCAATTCTTTCACGAACGAAATGATATTTACATTTTATAGATATTTATCACATTTCAACACAGTTTGCTTGCAGAATCATATGGCTTACAATAAAGATGACAATTTTTAGTTAATACTCTTCTCATTTATTGTTTAATGAGAGGCTGAGGCCAAAAAATGTTCAGCGTCATTTTTATATGTTTATCCATTTTGATTCAATGCGAATTCCAAGTAGTTAAGAGCCCGATAGTGATTCACTTCAAACTTTGCTAGAGGCAACTCGGAGGAACTTGGACGACATTATATTTATATTAACGACATAACTGGGGAGACAAATCGTAAATCAAAAATCACCATATTAAATCGATTCACATCAAGGACGCAAGGGCCCCGTTTGCGAGGGAACCAGTTTGAAAGAATTGATTATATTTTCTATGAGAGGAGAGAAATCAGAATATTTTGATGATTCCATTCCAAATGAGAGTACGTAAGCGCTGTTCCCATTAATGGTCCAGACTTGTAAATTCTTAACCTTGACTGGTCCTTCTTGAGTATTAATAACATATGTGTAATCTATTCAATATGCATTATGTCCAGCTAATGATGCATTAGCATCTAGGTGTTCCAAGCGGAATTCGGGAAAAACTGAGTTAAGTTGACCCATAGCTGATTCAGAATACTTGTCTAGTGAATAATTTGGAAAGGGTAAATCTTCCACGCCTACATTAAAGTTTTCAGCAAATCTATCTTGTGAATCCTTAAGTGGCGACTTAAAGGTTACTATTATAGTGTCACCTGGCTGGCCCTGCTGCTTTTGCCAATTCACGGGGTACTGAACTATGAACTGATGGATATGATGTGGGAATACCTCTGGAGAGAGGAATGTTGGATGGAACGATATTGGCTTATGACATGAATCTCGCTCCCCTCACATCTAAACACGGCTATCCTGTGCGAGCTATCGTACCAGGATTGTATGGGATGATGAATCCAAAATGGATCACTGAAATTGAATTGGTCGATACTGTCTATGAAGGTTATTGGCAGAGAAATGGTTGGACGAATAATGCAGCTGTACATACTAATTCATTCATAGTAATTCCCGGACAGTCAAAGGTCAGGGACAGATTTAGGAAATTGGATGAAACTCCAAATATTGTGCCTAGTGAAAAGGCTCCTATTGCGGGAATAGCCTTTGCAGGCGACCGTGGGATTTCGAAGGTTGAAGTAAGCACTGATGGTGGTGCTACGTGGAAATCTGCTGTTATCAAAGATCCGCTATCACAATATACATGGGTATTATGGACTGCTGGCTTTACTCCTGCAGGTAAAGAAAAGTACAAAATA
>JBBRRH010000103.1:0-11067 GCA_038201105.1 Nitrososphaera sp.
AGCTTAATGAGTATTTAGATGATCGTTTCTCTAGCCAGAAATACTTGGCTACAACTTACCAACTTATAACAAATTATTATTATAAAATATGTTAATTGTTAACGTAAGGTTGATTATTAACTGACGGACAGTCGAAAATCCAGTAAAAATGATATTTTGACTCGACTTGTGCAATAGATGTTATTACGTCCTTAAGGTTTATCATACAAATGGCATGCTTTCCGACATGCGTCAACCACTGCCAGCATTACTTTCACTCGAGGGCTTCGAAAAAATAACGCTATTAAGTTCACTCACCCCTTAATCACGTCTAGGGAACTAATCGAGCAACTCTAGTGGCTATTCCAAGATTATGAGAAATTTCTGCAACGGTATCAACATCCTTGTATGCTGCCGGAGCTTCCTCAACTATTCCATCTCGTGTTAGACTCTTTATATATATCCCTTTAGATTCAAGCATAGTCTTTACCATTTCTGCTGTAACTACTGATTTTACGGATTATACCAGACTGGGTATCATTACAAGCAAGGGATCGGACACCAAAGATGTAGTCCTATTCCCAGAGAAGATAAATGACAAGTATATATTCCTACATAGACCTACGAGCTGGGTTGGTCCTAAATTTGGTGTTGATAAACCTAATATTTGGCTTGGAGAAGGTGATGCACTCACCAGCTTTGAAAAGCATACAATCGTTTTGAAGCCCGAATATGAATGGGAGGATTCTAGAATTGGTTCTGGACCCCCTCCAATCAAAACAAAAAAGGGCTGGCTTTTGATATACCATGGTGTAGATAAGAACTTAGTTTATAGTGCTGGCGCAGCTTTACTGGACCTGAGTAATCCCACTAGAGTAGTTGGAAGAACTGAAAACCCGATCTTCGAACCCGAAGAACCATTTGAAAAGAGTGGCCGTATCAACAATGTTGTCTTTCCAACCGGCTCCTGCATCATTGATGACCAATTATATCTTTACTATGGTGCAGCAGATAAAGTATGTTGTGTTGCAACCGTTAAATTAGATTCGTTTACATTGCTGTTAGGGCTAAAGCCATTTGCATTAATTACTATACTAAATCCCGGATCGGCAGGTCCACAAGTTGGCGAAACTTGTACAATTGGAGCTCCGAAAACAGAATTAGTGTAAAGGAACATACTGCCCATAACAGTCATTCCAAGAAAGCATAGATCGGGTAAGAATTTCAATTCGGACAGAGTAATCCATTTCGATTGGTCAAGAAAAACTTTGCATCTCTGTACCTATGGTCGACAGCTTAGCAAAAAAAAAAATACCCTTACTGTACGTATCGAAATCGAAACGAGGGTCATAAATTTTGATCATTTGTTAGGTCAGGTCATCACTTTACGACCATTACCGGACAATGAGAATATGTGACTACTCCGGAAGCTGTACTTCCTAATAGCAGTTTCTTAATTCCGGAAATTCCCCTAGTTCCCAATACTATCAAATTGACATCATTTTTTTCCGCGTATTCTACAATGACTTTTGTTATCGAAATTACATCAGAAATGACTTCAGTTTGAATATCTAGCCCTTTAGCAGATGCTCCTTGCTTTACTTCATCAACGATTTTCTGTCCATTTTGCTTTGCCAGGTCAAATATTTCTTTATTGAATCTTAAGTCAGGTGGAACAATGTGGAGTGCAATAAGATCTGCTCCAAATTTTTCCGAGAGTTCAATAGCCATCTCCGCTGCATTTGAAGAGGTTCCCGATCCATCAACGGCAACCAAGATCCTATGAATGATAGAGGAGGGAGTATTCTTTGACACTTAAATTATGTTTCAGAGATAGTTATTAAGTATTAAGCTGAGACCAGACAGAATCAAGATATTTTAGTAACTGCTTTCTGCCATTAGCGTCGCTAAATCGCTAAATCGCTTGAGCATACTTAGTCATGTTATTTTGATCTGTTCCCGGGTTTGGTTCTGAGCTTTAAGTTGCAATCTTTGCAAAACAGTACTTGTTTTGGATACTTCATGCCACATTCTGAGCAGGAATTGAAAATCCTATAGTCGATTCTACGTGGTGTAGATTTTGGTGCTAAACGTTTACGCACTATATGCCAATCCTTTGTTTAATCCCTTATTATACTTGCAGTAACCACATGGCACTGTACTTGTCATCTAGCGTTGAAACAGTACAAGTAGTACTGAAAGTACTGAGATTGATAATCCTAATTTGAACAAACAAAGACGACGACGGCAAGCTACGAGATGGACATGCAAATCTCTTTTGCGATCTAGTTATAGAACCGCAATCGTTCTAGAAAGATTTTGAACGCTATCCTAACATGGATGTGGAAAAGTAAAATAGTCTAAAATTCCTGTAATTAGAGTAATTTGGTAGGTACCAAACGTTTTACAGCAGAAGAGGCGAAGAAAATTGGTGAAAGTCTAGGTATTGATTGGAGTAAGTTCGATGTAGAACAATTTAGAATGGGATTGGATGTCGAACTAGAACACGGAATAAGGAATATTCAAACTAACGTTACTAATGACGACGAAATGATTACTGGCAAAATTGCATTTGCACATCTGAATGAATTTCCAGATTATTATACGAGGTTAGAAAAGATGGAAAAGGAAGCAAAAGAGTTTCATAATAAGAAATAAGAGAATTCAAGAGATGCAAATGTAAGTATGTACTTGATTGGAAATCGTATCGCATCAAGCTACTTAGTGGGAGAACTCTTATGCATTACGCTGACACTATAGAGATACATAGTAGTACTGCTTATATGGTAATAATGAAATCACTTAAGCAAGATACGAGCTCGAGTACCAGTAATATATGCGCTGCAAGAATTCATAGGTACCGTTCAGCTCTTGTCGTCGAGGAAATCCAGAGACCAACTATATTATCTCCAGAAGGTGTTTTGGTGAAAGTTGGCGCAGCGGGTCTATGCCATTCTGATTTACATTTAATTAATGGCGATTGGGAACAAAGCCTGCCACTAAGCTTGCCTAAGACTCCAGGCCACGAAATAGCCGGATGGGTTGAAGAGGTGGGTTCTTCAGTACCCGATGATATTTTCCGAAAGGGAGATTTGGTGGCAGTCTTCGGAGGTTGGGGTTGTGGTTTGTGTGTCTACTGCAAGAAAGGGGATGAGGAAATGTGTGTGATGCCTAAATGGCCTGGTCTATCCCAATATGATGGTGGTTTTTCCGAATATGTGTTAGTACCATCTTACAAACTTTTGGTAAAGGTCGATCGACAAAGTGAATTGAACCCAGAACAGCTGGCTCCCCTCACCGATGCCGGACTCACACCCTATCGGGCCATAAAAAAAGTGCGTCACCTTCTTGTACCAGGCAAGTACATTGCTATAATAGGCATCGGCGGATTGGGATCATATGCCATTCAATACGCAAAAATTCTGGGCTCTGGAGCTAATGTGGTAGCATTGGATCTCAGACAGGATAAGATTGATTTGGCTACCGAGTTAGGCGCAGATTTTACTGTAAAAATTGACAATGATAGCGCCAAAGATGAGATAAACAGGATAACCAAAGGTAACGGATTTGATGTTGTACTTGATACCGTCAGCTTGGAAAGTACCTTGAATCTTGGAGTTAAAGCTTTGAATAGAAATGGCGCAATTGTGGTGATCGGATTATTTGGTCAAGAAGTAAGAATGCCTTTATTCGAGACAGTTATAAAAGAATACCAGATGTATGGTTCCTTGTGGGGGAACTATAATGAACTTCGTGAAGTTATAGAGCTGGCTAAGGAAGGTAGACTAAAACATCGAATTCAAAAATTTGCTTTGTCCAGTGTCAATGATGCCATTGAACTATTACGCCACGGTAATATAACCGGTCGAGCTGTAATAATTCCTTGATTGTCTTCCTAACCATTTCAAATAGATAATAAAAAGGACCTGTTAGCGACCATAATTAGCCACCATTGTCGTATTGATTCTCAAAACGATTCAATTCAATAAACCTGAAGCAGCTGTTTATGTCATATTTTTGTGCAATTTGCATTAAGAATACTGTCAGATTTAATTTATTGTACAGGCTCAATAGAATATTTATTTCATAACAAAGCTACACTATATATTACAATGTAGTAACAAGATGGTAAGTGTTAAGAAATATTGTAGACTTGTCAGATGCTGAAATTCGAGGTAAAAAAGTCTTCCTAAGGGTAGATTTCAATGTAAATATAAACAATGGAACTATCGGACAAGATTACAGGATTAGGATGGCCATTCCAACTATTGAATACCTTATCAAGCGAGGTGCAATAGTGATTTTAGCATCGCATCTCGGCAAACCGAGTCAACCTGACCCTAATTATTCTCTACGTCCTGTGTCTCAAAGACTGTCGCAAATCATGCGTTCCAATAAGGTTATGTTTGTAAATGATTGCGTAGGAAATATCGTTCACGAACAAATAGACAAGATGAAAAGTGGAGAAATATTATTATTGGAAAATTTGCGTTTTCATATAGAGGAGGAGCGCAATGATTTGGCCCAACCGGTACTCCGGATGAAATGAATAGATCTGTTACTATTCAATATATTGGATGGATATTCTGTTGATTGCATTTGTGTTACTTCGGGAGCATCTCCAATTTAGTAATACCAAGGCAGATAGCACAAATCTAGTTATTACTGATATCATTTTCTAATATTAATTAACCACGGACTTCCAAGATTTGATTTCTGAATTGGTAATAATTTTTCAGAAAGCCATATCATAGCGATGAAAGCTGTTTGCGCAATTTCTTATCAATCTCTGTCAGATATTTCTTCATAGGCGCGCTACTGTACCAATATTATTATCTCGTAGTTTAATAATATTATTCCTAGGCATTATGATAATTAAAAATACGTATTGAGGCATGATATAATTCAACATAAGGGGAAGGCGGCGTACGAAACAATTGCACTTGTCTAGCATGGATCGATTTATCATTTTTCTTACCTTGCTCGCAATGCATTTAATATAACAGCTACATCGAATACTTCTTGAAGTAACGCACCTATTGTTGGTGGAATCAAGCCAAAACTTGCAATTACCATAAAAATAAAACTGGCTCCCAAGCCAACATAAATGCTCTGTTTTGCGATTTGTACCGTTCTTCGACCTATCTCCATAGCGTGACTCACTTTAGTAACATCATCAACTAGCAAGACCATATCTGCCGCTTCAGCTGACACCGCTGTGCCATGAGCGCCCATCGCAACGCCTACAGTAGCAGCTGCCAATGCTGGAGCATCATTTATACCATCGCCAACCATTATGATATTCTTATATCGCTGTCGCAGTTTTTTAACTGATATTACTTTCTGTTCGGGCAGAAGGTTAGATTCAAAACGCGTAACTCCCGCTTGTTCGGCTATGGTTTTTGCATTATCGAAGCTATCTCCTGTCAAAATAACCGTTTCTTTTATTCCCAGTTCGTAGAATCGTTGTATCATTAATTTAACCCCGGTGCGTATTTTATCACTAAATACAACTGCACCAACAAGTATACTATTAATTCCTATGAACGCCAACATTTGTTTCTGAGGTTCTATATCTTTTTTCAGGGCTAGAATATATTCAAGGGATCTTCCGTCATTATTTTTTTCAAAAATACTTTCGGATCCTACAATAATATGTTCTCCGTTGATATCTCCTTCGACTCCGGCACCTGGTATTTCATGGAAATCTGTAGGCATTCCTATTTTCATAGATTTCTCTTTAGCCTTCCCTACCAAAGCTCTTGCAGCCGGATGTGATGATAGCTGCTCTACGCTTGCAGCCTTCATTAAAAGATCATCGGGATTTATACTGTTTATTGCAACTATTTTCTCTACCACAGGAGTTCCAAACGTAATAGTACCTGTTTTGTCGAATAGGACGGCTTCTGCTTTCCCTATTTGTTCGATCGACGCACTGCTCTTAACAATTATACCGAGTTTAGCTGCTTTGTTTATCCCACTCATAATAGCCACAGGAGTAGCAAAGATGAGTGAACAAGGTGTAGCAACAACTAGAACTGACAAAATAGTTTCCAAATTACGAGTGATAAGCCAGCCGAATATGCTTATTGTTATCGTTATAGGAGTGAACCATATAGCATAGCGATCAGCAAGGCGTTGAATTGGCGCTTTCTCTGCCTGTGCTTTCTTAACAAGCTGAACTATTTTGGCATATTGACTTTCTTCACTGACTCGGTCAGCTATCATTTCAAACGCATCCCCAACGTTGACAGTTCCACTAAAAAGATCATCATCGATGTTTTTCGTTTTTGATAACGGTTCACCTGTGAGTGCTGATTCATCTATCACAACTTGACCCTTCGTCACATGTCCATCGACTGGGACTAAATCTCCAGGGCGTACAGCGAGTAAATCACCAATCTTTATCCCTGTCACATCTATTTCTTCCAGAGTTTCATCTTTTTTTCGATATGCAATATGTGGTGATCTGGCCAGCAGCGCATCTAGAGACGAGGAAGATCTTCTTAAAGCGTAATCCTCTAAAGCTTTACCACCGGATTGCATTATTACAATAACAACACCGGGTAAGGCTTCATTAGATAAAACAGCCGTAAGAATAGCAAGCATAGCTACAATGTCAGAAGCAAAGTGACCTCGGACCATGCCACGTATAGTATCCCAAACAATGGGCGCACCACCTGTAATCAAAGTAGCTAGCCAAATCCATTGCCCCAGCTCTGGAATATTTAAGATGGAGTAGGTCATGCCTCCGATAACTAAGCCCGTTATTGCAAAAGCCGGAATTGGATATCTTCTAACAAATGACTTGACTCCAGCTGCGTTCAAGTGATAAGAATGCTCAGTCCTCGGTAAGGGTACATTCAGATTTTCACTCGAAGTATGCAATTTGTGACTTGATGAGATCTGCGCATCACTTGCTTATAATTCAACTAATCAATTCATTTCAGGTGATGTAAGAAAGTAAAATGTACTCTATCGCTAGTTTGATAAGATCCAAGCTGCAACTCGAGGCCATAATCTCTGATGAGCTGTAGTACTTATGCACAATCCAACATGACCACTTGGCATGACAAAAGATTCCTTTTCCTTACTTGATACAAGGTCATTCAGTGCAAGTGTTGACTCTGGAGATACGAGATCATCTTTTTCTGCGATTATCGTAAGCACCGGAGCTGTTATTTTTCTGAGATCAATTTGCTTTTCACCAAGTTTCAGTTTATTTGACGCGAGCAAATTATCCTTATAACAGCCGTGTAATATGTCACGATATAACTTGCCTGGAATAATTGGAGTGTCATGAAGCCATTTTTCGACAGAAACAAAATTGTCAACAAATTTGGGATTATTCATGTTCTTTAGCAAATTGATGTATTTATCAAAAGTGTAGCGAGGGGGATTTCGTAATAAAAAGCCAAGGTCAAGGACAACTCCATCAAGATGTCCAAACTCATCTATTAGTTTATCAGTGTCTAATGCTCTAGACCAATTTGCTAGTATCGTATTGTCTTTGCTCAAATCAACGGGAGTGGCCATGATTGAAAGGCTTTGAATACAATCATCATGAAGTGCAGCGTAGCATAAAGATATAATGCCACCCCAACAATAGCCCAATACTGATATCTTGTCCAAATTGGACCTGTCCTTGATAATCTGAACGGCATCTTGAACATAGCTAACGTAATCCTCCAGAGATAGTCCACTGTCACTCCAGTCAGGAAACCCCCAATCTAACAAGTATACATCAAGTCCTTTTGACAGGAGAGTTCTAACCACGCTCCTGTCCGGACTGATGTCCATGATATGAAATTTGTTAATTGGTGCATAAATTAGGAGTAGTGGCTTATTACTTTCTTTACTCGAATCAAGACTGTGGTAATGCAGTAATCTTGTCTTGCCTTTACTGTAAACTACGTCAAAAGATGCAAAATCGTAATCTTTTGGTAAGGATGCAAAGATCATAAAACTTCTCACATATGAATCAAATAACCAACCAAAATAAAGAACCGGATAACCTGCCTCCCTCAGTACTCTTCTAAGCTCAATATGAGCATTAACAAATTCTGACAATACCGATGTAAAGCCTTCTGACCTGAGCTTTGTTTCTAATTCTAAATCTGTTAGCTCCAACCACCTCTCATAAAAATTCTTTCGTTGTGATCCATCTTCTTTAGCTGCAAGCTGAAATGCCTTGAAATAAATGGAATTGTAATAGGAGATTATCTTGATCCAGTTACTATATGCATCGATTATTCTTGGAAATATTTCTTGATTAGCTTCGAGGCTTGTATCCGTTTTTAACATTCATGCACACATATTCCTGAGAATAATTTGTTCTCCATATCACAGTATTAAAAGAGCTCGAGTGCAGTGCAATGATGTGCACTCATTTCTTCATACTACTGTGTTCTGTTAGCCATCTTTGTCTATTATTCTATCTTTATGTCAAATTGAATTGCGTATGTTTTTCTTCCGGGAAGACAAACGGTCCTGTCTACGATATCTATCTTATTTTATGATTATCGACAAGCGCTCCGTACAACAATTGAATTGCATTGTATGTCAGTTCTTGTTTTCACCTGGAAAGGTGATCCTGAGGCACAATTCGTTATGTTAAAGGTCTATATAATAAGTGCAATGAATATTCAATATTGTCTCAGGATAGTGCAACCATTAAGAAAATCTTAGTTGCGGTGGACGGCTCCAAACCATCTTTGGACGCGGCAGAGCATGCCATCAATTTTGCCGAAAAACATGAATCGGAATTAACAGCATTGTATGTTGTGTCTTCTAATGTCCGATACGGTTATTTGGAAGATGATCAAACGCCCGGACTGTCTGGCCCTTTGAAAGAAATTGTTATGATGGCGATGGAAAGAGGGCAGAAACATGTAGACGAAGTGAAACAAAAGGTGTCCAAGACTAACATTAGCGTTAACACTGATGTTATCATTGGTAATGAATCTGTTGTAAAATCTATTGTTGAGTATGCAGAAGAGCATAATATAGATCTAATTGTTATTGGGACTAGGGGTATGTCAGGAATTAAGAAAATGCTATTGGGTAGTACAGCTTCTGGGGTAGTAACGTACGCACACTGCCCTGTCTTGATAGTAAAATAGTTTTGTGCGGCTGGCCATAGGCCATAGTTTCTCTTCATATTCATGAAGATCCGAATTCAGCCTACACATTTAGATAGTAGATTACTTTGATGATATCTCGAAACGAATCCGTCAGGGTTAAATAAAAGTATGTATTTTTTTTATTACTGAAAACTTCTATTTGATCGCAGTATCTAGCTACAGGTGTTTTAGTGGGATTTAAGTAACGCTGCAATAAAATTTGAATTTACTAAAATGTGATTTAATTTGGAAATCATTTATAGCCCAATGCATTAAGTATTTTTCTAACTTCAGTCAAGTTAAGATTGATTTGTTCAGATATTTCATTCATGGAGAGTCCCGACTCATACATCCTAGCAATCCGCTTTAATTTCCAACCACTAACCCCAAGAGCCTTTTCTTGTGTTCTAGACATTTCTATTGCTTATATCTGAACCCAACTTAAATAAGTTGCTGGGAAGAGAATTTATGCTCTGCATCGAACCGATTCACAAACAAGAAATCACATTTGCATTCTCTCAGGCATGAGCAAATATTTGATAGTCGTTTCTGGTGGCTATTAAAGACGAACTTTAATGTACAAACTGATACGGAATTACAGAATACTATTTTTCAATGAATAATTATGCATGACAATAATATTGAAAAACTTGACAGAAATCCATAATTCAGAATCAGGATCGTATGGTAAGCTACTCAGAATGACGGTATTATAATAAATACAAGGACTGGTGACTACAATAAATAGTTGTTTTCAAAAATACTGGTCCCAGTTGACGGATCCGATGTTTCATACAGAGCATTGGATGCTACCCTCTTTCTTTCAGAAAAACTGGGGTCAAAGATTACCGCAATTAATGCAATGGAGAATATACCAACTGCGTATATCCAATCACAAAAAATCTTAGATGAATTATTGGAGGCCCGTAAGAAAGAAAGTCAAAAGATCCTCGAGAAATGTTCATGGAATGTTGCCCAAAAAGGAATAACCATACACACCAATTTGCTTGAAGATAATCCTGATTCAATCATACTTGACTTCAGTCAAAGGGAAAAATGTGAAGTCATAATCATAGGAAGGCGCGGCATGGGGCACTTCAAGGAGTTACTATTGGGAAGCGTATCAAGTAAGGTCCTTCATCATTCATCATGTCCAGATTTGCTTATAAGATTAATCTAGTCGGATCACATGTTCACTATAAAAATAGACACATTAATTTTCAACGACCTTCATGTCGCCAGTAACACACATGTCATTTAGGACTCCATCCCATGAAATATAGAATTTATTTGCATCGAAGTAGACCAAAGGTCCCCCCAAAAGACATAACCAAGATTTTAAAGGGCATTGGAATTAATCCATCATCGAAAGATCCTGATATTGCTATAATAATTGGTGGTGATGGCACATTTGGATACTTTGGTAGGAAGCTAGAACTCCCCATGCTTTTTGTGGGTGTAAGGGATCCTAATCCGGTTGGAAGTAAGGCAAGTCTTGCTGAATTATACCTCGATGAATTACATCATGGCATTAGTAAGATAAAAGGAGGAGACTATTATATTGAAAAGAGAAGGCTTATATCCATCGTTTATTCTGGCGGCTGCGAAGATGTCTTTACAGATCTATATCTTGAAAGAGGTAACTTTAGCGGTTGTCTAAGATATGTAGTTTCAATCAACACGAGAAAGACCAAGCAGAAAAAGCTTGGATTTTCTGATTATGCAATAGGGAACGGTGTAATTATTAGTACAGCCACTGGTTCTAGTGGATATTATTCTTATCCTCAAAGGATTATGTCAGGAGCGACTCCATCCCATAAAGCTCAATTTACCAATGATAAATTGGGGATCTGTCATATTACACCGTATTCGTTGTTTCGAGTTAGGAAGGGATATAACTTTTCAAAATATAGGAAACCAGAAGTTCAATATACAATCCCTTTACAATCTGAAATTAAATTGAAAT
>JBBRRH010000104.1:0-11060 GCA_038201105.1 Nitrososphaera sp.
TCTCAGAGTTTGCGATCTTGTCATTTAACATGCCATCCAGTTCCAGTCCACTCCTGTTTGAATTCAATTTAAAGTGATATAGAGTTCCTGTATTTGCATCTCCGACAAATAAGGTATTTTTATAATCGGCACCGTAATTGTCAGAGGTAAAAAATACCAAAGCTGTCGGAGCCACTGTAGGAATCCATGTGAACTCTAGCTCGCTATATTTGCCCTTACCATTAAATGAAACTAATTTCATTGGATTGTGTACTATTTTACCCATCTGTTCAAAATTCGGTTGCCAGACCCCCTGAACCTTAACCCAGCCACTATTGAAACCAGGTTCAACAAGATTAATTTCATCTCCATAGTGGGGTCCATTTTCGGTATCCCATAATTTACCTGTAAGCGGGTCCCAGTCAAATCCAAAGCTATTCCTTATGCCATAAGCATAGTACAAATCGAGTGGATATGTACTCCCGAGTATCCCCTCACCGACGGGCTTTCCTTCTTGGTTTATACGAAGTATTCCGCTTCTTCCATCTAAAATACTCGAGTTAATGTAGTTTTGTGCCAGGGTATCATATTTGGCTCCTCTAAAAGTTCCGTCCAGATCACCAACACGGATATACAAATTATTATCGGGTCCTCGGGCTATGATACCACCCATGTGTCTTGGTCCTGGTATGGCAGGAAGATTTAACAAAAGTTTGGGATTTATTAATCTATCATCAACGAGATCATATCTGTAAATCCGATTACCAATTGGTTCTACAGGATCCGATGTATCTTCATCCTCCCTGTCTTTACGTGCTTCAGTATAATAGAGAAAAACGTTTGTATGTTTATTCAGGTCTTTTGATACTGCAATTCCTAACATTCCTCTATAGCCTGCTGTAGCTACATTGACATCGATTACTGGCTGCTCAAGCATCTTGCCATTCATGACCCGAAATATTTTTCCTTCGTCTCTATCTAAAATAAGGAAATCATCTTCTCCCAAGAAAGCTATCGTTGAGGGTTTAAAAGGTGCACTGAAAACTTTTTCGATTTTAAAGAGTGGATCTGTCGGTGCGGGCACGGAATAAGCAAATTGAATTCCCAACTGGAAAATGATAACAATAAGAAAGCAAGAGAACGAAGCCAATGGAAATAAAAGACTCGTAGCCATCACCCTCAATTTTAATATTTTATCTGTGTAAAGAAAATCAATCGGATTCTATTGTAAAGAGGGTTTGGTGCTAAACACATGAATTTTGCTACTAGCTTTATCAACGACAAATAATTTGCCAGTAGTATCTATTGCAACATCTCTAGGCTTAATGTTTAAACCATGGGTTAACTTTGACAAATCAAGCTGAGAAAATGGCTTTCCATCGTCAGTAAAAACTAGTACTCGGGAATTTTTCCGATCAGATACAAAAACTAAACCCGATCCAGCATCATAAGTTATACCATCAGGACGATTAAGCTGGGAGACACCCGCTCCACTTGAACCCCATTTTTTTATAAATTGCCCATCAGAATCAAACTTTTGAATCCTATCGTTACCAGTATCAGAGATATATATATTACCGCTAGGGTCAATCGTTATTCCGGTCAATAAGTTAAATTGACCATTAGCACTGCCAGCTGATCCCCATTGTGTTAGAAACTTTCCATCACCGTCAAATTTCTGAATCCTGGTACACCTGGAATCCAGATCTTAGGTACAAGCCAAGTAAAATCCCGAATTTCATAACTTGCTAATCAATTGACGCTTCATTTCATCGAATTCTGCAGCTGTTATAATTCCTTGATCTTCAAGAATTGCTGACGGTACAAATTCTCCTACCAGACATGGTAAATCTTACTTTATTGAAAATTTTGAGTCTGATCCTGAAGACCCTGTATATGTAGTAAGTCACTCCACCAAAAAGGACAAAATTCTTGATCCAATATACAAACTGGTTGGCGAAATAAAAAATAATAGTAACGAGGATGTCAGCTTCGTAAAAATCGTAGGAACATTTTATGACAAAGATGGAATAGTAATCGGAACTGACTTCACTTACACTGATCCATCTGACATCAAATCGGGTCGCAGTGCACCATATTCAATGACAATAGGGTTTGGAGATTCAATCGATATTAAAGATGCAATTGGGCACCTGAACAAGTACTTGATTCTCCAAAGATAATCATTGTACGTTGTGATCCATTTTTTGTCTGGATCTACCTCAACACTTTTAATTTTAGTTTCTAAAAATGTCGTGACTTGCTCCTTACCCTTTACTTCATAAAACGATAAATTCTTGCCCAAGAATTCTGCGAATGAGATCAACTCCTTTAACATTTGATTTTGATAATTTTCAGACGTATCAACCTCCTTCAGGTATTCATGAAATTCAACTAGCAGTAGCTTGTTTGTTTTATTAGGTATGCGATCTAGATGACTGAGTGTAGTCTTCAATTTCATGGGCAAGTAATATTTTTCCTCCTAGCTCTAGAATAACTGACTGATATTGCTGTATAAGAACCCGTATGAAAGGCGGGTTCGGTGGAAACCGTGACAGAATTGACCCTAAAAGAAGACCCAGAAGTGACCTCAATTTGTAAAAACGGAAAGCAAACCAATCGCTTTTGTATTATTTTACATTCAGATGATATGTTACAGCCTGCGCATATACATTTGGATTAGGAGGATTGGTAGCTGATTCGAAGTATAGTGTATGATTTCCTTCAGATAATGGCTTCAAGAAGAGGAAATATCCTTCAGTTACTCCTGTATAAGTTCCAGGTTTTTCTTTCTCTTCCCAAATATTGTGTTCAGGTAATGTTATGTTAAAGAAACCTGATAGAGCCCTAAATTTTGGATCCTCATTAAAGTTCAATTTTGTGTCATCCAACTTGACAGAGATCGCTGCGTAGTCATTACCAGATTTTGCTGTTTGAATCAATCCCTGTTCCGATTTGTCTGTCTGCTCAGGGTCTCCGGTATCAGCTTCTCCACTTATAATGGGAAGCAAAATTGCCTTATCTTTGGGAACATCACATTTTCTTTCGGCAGTGGGTTCATCCACTATCGGAACAAAAAGAAAAAAGACTGGGCTAGAGGGATCCTGTCTTATTGCACAGTCCACTTTAGAAATATGATTAGGATAATCTGGGAAAGCTGTACTCTCAGTCTTCGGCACGGAGGTATACCATTGCCACCACTTTCCAATCCATTCATTAAAGTTGATGCCATAAGGAGATGAACGGGGCACAAAAATCTTAGATTGATCTTCTTGTCCGTACGACAAAGTTGAGAAAGAAATCGTGGCTAAAATAGCACCTGCGACTATTGAGACCAAATAAAAAACTAAACAGAGCCTGCCTTCGTGTTTCATGTTTTTATTTCAAAGTCATCTCCTTTAAAAAGGTGTAGAAATTTCGTTTTGCGGATTGTTGTCATTTTTAAAGATCTCAGCTAATGATATAAATATACTACAAATCGCCAATAAACTTCGATTATTAAGGGATGCTGAATGACACCATCGTTAAAGTCGATTCATCTTAATCCGTATGCATCGGTCATAATCATAGCTATTTTGTTCATAGACATACTCATTACCAAAATTCCTATCTATAGCTACAGGACACAATCATCATCTTATACCCTGTTATTCTTTGCATGCGAAGTTTTGATATTTGGTTTATTTCAGTACCTATACCTCAATCTTGTTCGGAAGATGGTTCCACGGGGTCAGAGTTCTGAATCACGTAAATCATATTTCCAACATATAGACAAGGCAATTTGGGTGCCACAAATTCTGTTAATGATAATCTTTGTTTATATTATTGGAGAGATGGTGTTTCTACAGTCCTACCATACCATTCTACTTAGTGTAGTCGTTTGGGTATCATGTATGACTGCAATCACTGTATTAGGAACGTTAATTTTCAGATTTGTTCAATGGTTTAAAATCAGCCATGATAAACTTATTTTGTCATATGCATTTGGTCTGGGGCTGATAGTTATTAACTGCAGTATCATATTAGCTTATATCAACACAAGCTTAGAAACAAGACCGAACATAATTCCATCCACACGTCCATCGGTTAATAATGCAAACGTAGTACAAATTCCCTTGAATAATGCATATACCGCAAGTTCCTTTGTATCATTCATTGCAATATGGGCTGCTTCCATCTTCTCATTAATTGGCTATACTAAAAAAATTGGTAGACTAAAATTCTGGTTAGCGGTAAGCTTGCCAATGTTATACTTCCTAAGTCAGTCAGAATTTATTTTTGGACCTTTCATTTTGTCACATAGATTTCTTGATCCTATAACTTTTTTTAGAATTTATACTATTACTTTCGCCTCAACAAAGCTTTTCGGTGGTATTATGTTTGCAATCCCTTATTTCTTGGTCTCACGAAAAATAAACGACCTTAGAGTAAAAAATTATCTGAAGCTCACAGCTATTGGCTTGATCCTTCTGTTTCTCTGCATCCAGGTGTCCAGCCTTCCACTTCTTCCATACCCGCCCTTTGGTCTTATTTCGATTTCCTTTCTTGGATTATCTTCTTATTTGATATTAGTAGGTATTTATGGTTCTGCAATTTCTGTTTCCGAGGATTCTATGTTGCGTAAATCAATTTGGAAGCTTGTCAAAAAAGAAACAAGTTTGGTGGATAGTATTGCGACAGCCGAAATGGAACAGGAAATTCAGAAAAAAGTAATAGAAACAACTAAGCGACTTTCCGATACTATAAGTAAAGAAACTGGAATTGAAAGCTCCTTACGACAAGAGGATATCGAACAGTACTGCAAAGAAGTATTAGCAGAAATAAAAAGAAAATAGAACTATCATTAGACTTACTCAATACTCCAAGAAAGGACACTAAAACAACAGATAGAGATTGTGTTATCTTTAATCGGATTCTGGTTCTTCATACCTAATTCGACGATACCATGAGACTTTCCTTCGTGACCCATCCTGTATTTTCTCCTAGTGTGTAGAGTTCATCATGGTATTGCCAGTATTTCCCCTGATCTGCAGCACAATATGATGCTCTAGCGGCTAGAGTTGATGTTCTATTCCATGGCAAATCATTTATAACAAAATCTTTGAAGAGAAGTTTTACCTTTCCTGTCGCTAAGTAATTATCTATAATTTAGCTGCGTGTTTTCATGTAGAAATACGCACAATTTAAACATTGATAGTCAGCAAATTCCACCAGTGTAATGTTTGCTTTATTACTTCCATATGCAGATGCGTTTGTAATTACTGCCTGAGTCAAATTCTTGATGATTTCATCTAATTGATTAGTTCGATTGGAACTATTGCTATTATTTTGGTTTATTTTTGTATCTACCGAAGATTTAGTAATTCGGATGGATTTCCTGTGAATTTCTATGATACAGAAAGTGTTCCTAAAGAGCAAATTCAGTTCATAATTACAATGGTTTTCTATTCCCTAGTATTGATACTAAACTCAGAGGCAAAAAATTCAGGTATCATTCCTTTTCCTGAAGAGATAGCAATAGAAATTATTGACTACTGGCGCAGAATTACATCCTCATAGATTAGATTGCTTTTCTTTGGCTTATATACCAATGTTTAACTCCTTTTATCAATACAGATTATAGGCTACACCCACGCCGACGGAAAGCTTTAAAGCTTTCTTTCTTTCTGTTATATACTGAATCCACTTTTTGAACTAATTTAACAGCGGGTTCGGTGGGATTCGGACCCACGACATTATAACCCGTATACTCATACGACTGGTTAAGAGCCAGACGCTCTACCTGGCTGAGCTACGAACCCTCAAATTTTGCATTAGCCTGCTATATTTAAATGAAGCTAGAATTTGTCGGAATTAAAAAAGATTATTGAGCCGCTTTTTCGACTGGTGGTTCCCTGATTAACCTCATTATAGTCTCAGATACCGAGCAGTTCAATCGTTGCTTTTGCTTTAATACTTCTCTGTATGCCTCAAGAGTGATATACACCGGAATGGATCCCGTGCCTTCAAGCAGGGACTTTACTCTATAAAGGCCATTTTCTATTCCTCTTTCGGCTACCTTCTTGAGCTTTACTTTATCCATTAATCCCCCTAACGGACCCATGGGCATATCATAATCTACCTGAATTCCAGTCTTTGTTTGTTTCTCACCGACCGGTTCAAAGGTAACAGTAATAATCCATCGTTTAAAAGGGCCCTCTATCATTTTGGCTACGATTTTGCGGTGTGGTATGTATTCGATTGTTTCACAGTCCCATTCTAATCTCTTGCCATCAAAGTCCCCACTAATCCTAAATATTGTACCAACACCAAAACCATTTTTCACCTCTAATGGAATTATACTGAGTCCCATATTTTCGGGGAATTGATCCGCCATATGTTCTGGCCGGGCAAAATACGTGAATACCTCGCTAATCGGAGCGTTGATTTCCATATTCTTGCTGATAGTGGTCATTATGTACGAATCTGGGATCGCTGAACTGGATTTAAAGGTTTCCTAAGTCCTTTTCTGCCTTCTGTTAGTAAGTCTATCTAATAACTATATAGAAATTACATTCTGACAATTAATTAAGAAATTATATCCTACAATTATGGGCCTAAGTCTCGTGCCAGTAATCATTGGTGATGATTAAACTGCAGTCGGGTCTCTTACAGAAGTTGGATAAAGCTGCCAGAAATCTAAGTTGTCGATGTGTTAAAATGGCGCCAATAAAAATCTATCAGCTGTAAAGGAGAAAATTACTAAATCTTTTTGCGTGCTAAATTAGTGGATTTCCATTAACTATTTCCCCGAGGCACTTTACTATGTCCTCTTTGGTTACTTCGATAGGGTTGTTATCAAGATGTCCTCTGTCAGGCATTATGACATCGGCAGCTTCATCTAAAGGCTGCTTGAGTTTTAGTGGTTCGAATTTTAGTTTCTGGCATACATTCTTAAAACGTTCGTAGTAGATGGACTTGTTAAACTTGTGCGCAACTGTGGTGCATGACGACAGTGAGTATCCATGGGGCACGCCTTCATTTGAAAAGACGTAAGAAAGAGCGTGGCCAAGAGTTGTTGATGAGTTTCCGAAACCTATTCCCGAAAGCATCGCACCATATGGCAATAGTTGTGGTTTATCATTAATTATTGCGTCTTCAAGAATGTCGAAGGCCTCTTTACAAAATAGCTGCGTCAAGGGATTTCCGAGTTTGCTATCATAGCCTTCTGATGCCTGCGCCATAGCATCACAAGCAGAATTTCGCATTATGTTAAAAGGTGTACCTGGCAGGAAATATGGATCTACGATTGCTGAGTCTGCTAGGAATGCCTCGTCTTGCAATAATTTCTTTTTGTGATCAAAACTGACTACCGCATAAGTAGTCATCTCGGCTCCAGTTCCAAATGTGGTAGGGATTAGAATCTTGGGGATCCCAGTGAGTTTGCCAAGATATTTGCAGACATCCATCGAACTGCCTCCACCAAGTCCTATGAAGGCCGAAATCTGCTTTCCTTCGTATTCTTTCCTTATCTCTTCAATTTTTTCAATCGCTGGGTCCGGTGTCAGTTTGTCATATATTTCATAGTTCTTTATTCCCATGTAACTTAACCACTTTCCGTAAATATCAGGAGTTGTTGTCGTAAGTACCAAAGCATTTTCAGGGTATTGAAAATCCCTTGCAGCATTTTCTCCAAAAACTATCTTCCTAGGCATCATTACCTTCCACATATCAAAATCGAGCTAAGTTATTGTCATATTGGTATTATATTTTACTGCCGGGAGATCCAGAATTCATTATTTTGTTCTCGGAGCCTTTGTCTAAATTATAGTGGCTATAGTGGCATTAAAGCAAAATATTTTGTTAAAAGACGGAAAGTAATATGATAGTCATTAGGATTTTTCTATGGCTGCTTAGGTGAATACTTCTGTTTACTTTCTATTCAGAACCTACAATTTTGACTTCTGATTCAATTGCCTATCGTCAATAGAACCAGCAGCACTATCCGTTTTTACTACTCCCATCTTATCTAACTTATAGACATGCCTTGCCACCATCAATACCATAGCAAACAGAACTAATCCCATGCCCAGATGAACCGTGACCAAAACCGCATGTAATTTTTCAACAATCACAATTCCTCCCAATACAATTTGTCCCAGAACTAGCGCGGCGGCAACTACAGATATGATCTTTACGTTTCTTGAAGTTAATTTTGAGGCTAGTGTGAATGCCATGGTTGCAAGGACCAATAGACCAGTAGTTGCGGCAACCGTTCTGTGAATATATTCAATCACAAATCCCTGCATAGGCACAAGACCTGCAGGGCATAATGGCCAGTTTGGGCAGCTGAGGCCTACACCCGAAGAGCTAACATATCCTCCAATAAACATCAAGCTAAAAAGGACAGCAAGGGTTGCAAATGAAAGAGGCTTTAGGAACATCAGATCAACTATTTGATATTAGACATACTTATTTTATTTGTCCGTTTGCTTTTTGTTTAGGTAGTATTCCCCTCATTCTGCAAGTGGTACTTTGAAAACAGCTGCAAATAATGCCACTGTTACTGGTGCTACTACTGCACAACTAGTTTGCCAGTCATGTATGGATGAACACTGCAGTAGAACGGAAAGTTGCCTGGAGCAAGCTTATCCGTGGATATGTCAGCTGATTTGCCTCCTTCTATTATCGAAGTATCAAAAGATTTTGCGCTAGTTGGATCTTGTGGTCCTGTTCCGCTTGTGACAGTATGAGGTACGTTATCTTTGTTGGTCACTGTTATCTTGTCACCCTTCTTTACTGTTAACGTATCTGGATCAAAGTTAGGACTACCCTGAACTGATGCACCTTTCAATATGGTTAAAGGAGTTCCTGGAGGACCCGTTGAAGCTGAGCCACCCGGTATTGCGGTGGCATTAGAGCTTGCTGTTGGGCCTGTACTTTCTGCAGAATTAGGCTTGGAGACTCCTTCAATTGTGCCAATGCTGGTTTGAACCCCTGTTACTCCCTCTGGGGGTCCCTCTGGTTGAATAAGCGAAGCAGCCGGAGGATTGTGTGCCATCTGCTTCCAGGACGGAATTAATATTCCTGCCCCAACTGCAGCAAGGATCACTATAATGGCGATACCTTGCGCCATTCTTTTTGAACTGGTTCTAATGATGGGGCTCTCGTCGTGCGTAGTCATAATACTCCTCTCCAATCTTGAACGGGTCTCTCATGTCTGCTTCCTTTCCACTTCCTGCACTCTTTATCAAGTTAACTAGCATGAGGACATAAGACCAGCCTGCAACCCACGCTGCGATTGTAGCAATTTGATTCATGATTATATATTCGGGTAATGGCAGGTAGTCGTATACTCTTCTTGGCATTCCGTATAATCCTAAAATATGCTGTGTCATGAAGACGATGGTGACCCCGGCGAATGCTAAGGCGAAATGAACCTTTGCTGCTTTTTCATTGTACATCCGCCCGGTGATAAGCGGGAAGAGATAGTAGATAAAGCCAGTAAATGTCAAGGATACTGTTCCCATCAATATCAAATGGAAGTGTCCAACAACCCAATAACTATCATGAGTTATAAAATCGAGCGGCAACGCGGTATTGACTACCCCACCGGCACCCGAGGCAAAGAATAGCATTATTCCACCTACTCCAAACAACATGGGAGCTGCAAATTTGATCCTTCCACCCCACATTGTAGCTATCCAGTTGAAGACATGCATAGCAGATGCGGGAACGGCGGCGAGAGTACCAACCATAAATACAGTCTTTTCTGTAAAGCTCATCCCTGTGGCAAACATATGATGAGCCCAGGATGCAAATCCTATGGTAGTTAAGAGAATAAATGCAGCCACTGCTCCCTGATAACTGAAGAGTGGTTTCCTTGAGAACTTCGGTATTATTTCATATAGCATACCTACTGCCGGCAACAAGAAAATGTATACTTCAGGATGGAATGTAAACCAGAACAAATGCTGATATGTGAGGGGATCTCCTCCCAGTGCGGGATTGAAGAATCCAGATACTCCGAGCCTGTCTGTGTAGAGCATGATCAATGACGCGGCAAATGTTGGAACGGCTACAAGTGTCATTAATGAGATGGACAGTATAGACCAAGAAAAAATAGGCATTTTCATTATGGGGAGATCAGGATGTTTGCATCTTAGAATAGTAACTATGAAATTAATTGATCCCAGTATAGACGAAATGCCTAATATTTTTAGGCCAAAGATCCACATTTCCGCTGCAGGACCGGGTGCCCTAAGTATAGAGTATGGAGGATAAGCAGTCCACCCTGTGTCTGAAAACCCTAGCCATACCAAAGCTGCGCCGACTGGTATCATCCAATACGCAACAGCATTCAGCTTCGGCCATGCCATATCCTTGTACCTAATCATTATAGGAATTAGATAGTTTCCTACCCCGGCTGCAAAAGGAATAGCCCATAAAAATAGCATTGTTGTTCCATGAACTGTGAAAAATCTATTAAAATCTGAAGGGTCATGAAATATTTGTAGACCCGGAAGGAAAAGTTCGGCTCTTATGGCAAGAGCAAGGCCACCGCCAAACATAAGAAACGAAATGGAAGTAATTATGTAAAGTAATCCGATATCAGTATGATGTGTTGAGAAGAGTATCTCCCACATTGGACGCGGCCTCTTAACTTCTAATACCACCCATCATCCACCTACCGAATGCATTTACCTGTAACATGATATCAATAAAAGCATTTTGTTTTTAATGCTCATACGGCGAGCATGATTGTTTAGCCTTTGTAGTTTGTCTCACCACCAGTTAGAAATCCTTAAAACTCGAATGAATATTTCTGGAAATACACATGCTATCTAACTACCAGGTACTCTATCTTCGTACAATAAGTAATTGATATTTATTTAAATCACAGCTGGTATGTACTTGTTATGTGTGGTTTCTTTTGTTAAAAAAAACGGATTGCAAAAAAGCCATCGTTGTTTAATGTCCATGTTTACTGTCTACTAATCCACTTGTTTATCTTTGCATTATTGCTACCAATTATAAGAACAAGATTTGACAAAATAAGTCAACGGTGGTGTGGTGGTATTTGACGGAGGGTTCGCTGGACA
>JBBRRH010000105.1:0-10985 GCA_038201105.1 Nitrososphaera sp.
CATGTGGATAAATAAAGATACAGAAATTCATACTGTTACTAGTGGTATTGGAGCAGGCTTAGAAAGTTTGCTCAATAATAAGCGAGGGACAAAGAACGGGATTTTTGATAGCGGCATATTCAAACCCGGTCAGAACTGGACTCATATGTTTGAAAAAACTGGGACATTTGCATATTTTTGTACGGTACATCCGTGGATGGAAGGAACCGTTGTAGTCAAAAAAGTAGCTTCACTACCCATTCCAAATTATCCTGTTGATGCATCAGGACAGAGGCAAAAAGTTATCCCAGTGCACACTCTCACTAAAGATAACAAGTACGATATAGATATGGCTTGGAATCCCAGAGTCCTACTTACAGGACAGCGAGTGTCTTTTATCTTGGATTTCTCCGACCCTCTCACCAGCAAGAGACTTCATCTCCTACCTTACGATTTTGTTTTGTCTCAGAATGGAGACGAGCTTTTGAGAAAATCAGGTTTTTCACAAGTAGGGTCAGATGTCCAGGAATTTGTATTCTCAAAAGCCGGTCCAATTAGTGTGCGAATTGTGAACGTGGGAGATGACAAAGATTCGTTCTCGGAATTTAATAGCACTGTGTATGAAAATCCGAAAGTTTTACAGCAGCAACAATCATCAGGTAGCGAACTTCCTGCCAATCCGTTCAAAGTAAGTAGCCTGACACTTGTCTGGATCACCTATGCCGTTATTTTTGGCATACCCGCGGCTGTTGCAGTCACCTATTTCCTGTATCGCAAAGGCATGATATGATCAATATGTCAGGACCCATCGTACTAGCAGAACCGTTTTTTGTTGAACGTTATTCAAATAGCACAGTGGAACCACAAAATGTAAGCACAACTTTTACAACTACAGCCCCTGGTAGTGGTATACTAAATGGAACTGTGAAGGTACAAACTGAGGCAAATGCTACAATAACTTATAGGAATAATGAAACAATCTTTCTGCAGGGACATGCTAAATATACTACTACTGAAGGTGATATAGCCTCGTATTTGTTTCTTGAATTAGGTAAAATCAATCCTTCTGACATGACATATTCGGGCGGTGGAATTGGGATATTTGGTAAAGAAGCCACAAGTAAACTTGCTTCTTTAAGTAATATAGTATCAGTCTACAAATCTCACATAGATACTAACGGTAATGCAACCGTACTTTATTATAAGTGGAACTGACTGGACTGGGACAATATTTTTTTGTAACAAGATGAATATGAGTTTTTGATTAGTTTAATTAGTCAATAATGTGGCTAACTAATTAGTTTAAGCCGTTTAAAGAACATCCTATTGTTTAATCAATAGAATGATCTAGTGAGTATACTAGATTTCAATTAAATTCTCACTGTTCTTATTTAGTTCCTGTATTGTTTTCTTATAATCCAAATCATCATTAATGAAAATATATAGAATGTATAAATTCAACCCAAAGCTATGTGACAATATGAGAGAAGAACATGTATCTCTTAGCAATGTTGAAGCTTCAGACTTGTTTCAAGAGATTAAAAAGTATTTGGAAGACCTCAAACTGGATATAATACACGAAGAAAAATTTGATAAATTTTGGTCTATAAAGGCATACAGAGGAGGTGTAGTAAATACAATTACAGGAAGTGTCAGAGACGTGGAAGTCATGATAAGCGGGAGTGACAAAAATTATGACTTGGTCTTACGAACTGGTGCCTGGGGACGCGATATTTTTGTTCCGGGAGCATTAGCAGGTTTAATGGCAGGAGGGATAGGTGCAGGAGTGGTAGCTGGTCTAGAGATATTTAGAGCATATTCCTTCGAAAAGAATTTTTGGCAATGGCTTACGAACAAGGTGAATGAGTTGGGAAGGGGAAATATTTCAATGACTGGGCCAACAGTCGTTAAGACGTTAGACGATAAAGATTCTGGGAAACAATCTTAGTGATTACTAGAATTGTTTGCATATGATGTGTCTCGAAATAAAGTAACCGACTGTTATCGCTGGATAGAATGAGTGATGATTGATGGGTCATCATGGACTCGAGCACTCGGAGGATCATCAACAGTTCCAAGTGAATTATCTTGCCATACTACGTTTACTTTATTGTTGTGAATAGAGATAACCGGATGAGAAGAATTATCGCTCTTTTTACTGAGTTTGATTGTGTCTGCAAAGGTTGCTCCAGCGTCGTTACCCTTTCTCATAATGATATTGGTTTAGTTTTTTTCCTCCTACAGTAGATTATTAAACTCTTGTTACCCGACATAGATGGATTTGACAAACGCAAATACTCTCGACTCAGGTTTTTTAGATTTTCAAAAATCATACCATAATTAGAACTACTCCTAAAATACATAGAGTAACCTATCTGCCATCTGTGAAGCACCATTTTTGTCACTTGGTTGGATTTTCTGGACAAAGGTTGCCTACAAATCACTGTGTATATGCTTTTGGTCTAAGGAGTTTCTTTCACAACACCCTTTCGCTTTAGCATTTAGAGAAGATGAAGCGTAGGTAAAATTTACAGCAGACTGGACTTTATTGCCTTTACTCGTACGGGAAACACAGATTTAAAGGATTTTAAGTTTTCGAAGTAAATCATTACCTACCTTGGCCGACTTGGCAATTTCTTGGGGGCCAAGTCCCTAATAACAATAATAACAATTGATTATTATTTATTATATTTGGTATGGATGTTGTGGATTATTTGAAGAAAGACGGTCTTCTCAAAAGAATATAGTAATCTTTACTGCTTCATCGGATCATGGTGCTATGAATGAATTGATAAAGAATGGAGCAAAAGACATCTTCAAAAAGCCTTGTTCAGTGGAACAATTGGCTCGCGTAAATATCTAAATGCCAAAAATATTCCTTATGAGGTAAGACATCTTTCAGCTTTTGGGCATCGTTGATACATTCTAAGGAGGGGTTCGCATTAAAGTTACTGTTAATAAACAGCCAAGACTTACTATTAATAACTAAGCAGATATTATGTAGTCACCGTCGTCGTCTGTATTACTTTCTTTGTCTGTATTTCCAAGCCAAGCTGGATGGATGGCATAACTAATTATTTCTTATTTTTTACTAGAACTTATTTAGTTCTGTTCGCTGACAACTTGTCTTTAGTTGTCGAACTGTTTGATCCTTCGTATTCGTTCGAGTCTTCGTTCAGATTTAACGTAGTTGCAATAGTATTAGAGAGTCACCGGTTTTTAAGCCGGTGAATACGACGTTTACCCAAAGTATATCTACCCAATGTGGGTAGATTAGGAACAGTAGTACTTTATCGTTATTCAGGATGTTTTTCTAACTAAATCAAGAGCTTCTATGATTTGGGCAACATTTTTGTATTCTTTTTCTTGTATTTGCTGAAGCAATGATAATATTTCCGTAGCTTCCGAGCTGGCTATTGAGTCTGAATTTTGATCTAAAGTGAACCGAATAATTGTATTTTTGTGTACTGGGAATTCTAAATTCCTTAAAAGTCGGGCTATCATTGAGGGGTATCTAAGATCGTTCACAATTTTGCTTCTCTTCTGTCCCGGTAGCTTATCCTGCCGGCCAACGTTGTTCTTTATTTATCTTTCACTGTATATGTCGATTTTACGTGAGTCTTTGTTTTTTTTCCTATATCTTTCGTATGCCTTTTTACCATACGTAGTCGGAGATTTGACATTTTCTTTGGAGGCTCACGACGTATAGGACAATCGTAAACTCGAGGAACATCGTATCGAAAAGCCATACGTTATAGGGGTAGACATAGCGCTGAATTATACGCTTGCAAATGATTGCGATCAATTGCTTTTGTTTGCATTTAATACCAAGGTGGGTAAGGTCGCTATCCTTTCATAATGCTAAATTGTTACATATCGTGTAAATACTCGTCGTGTGATCAAGACAGCGTAAATTAAAATGAAGTGTCTATATTGTAAGGGCGGTCTTGTTTTCGTAAGTACTGGCAGGACACGTATAAGGAATATTAAAAAACTGCGCTGCATATTCTGTGGTGTGGAATTCAATAAGGGGAAGCGATCAAAAGTCAAATGAGCATTGCAACTTGAGAGATTGTTCGACTACCCTTTTCTGACTTCCTTCGTTTAATACCTGTCCTGGACTAGTTACAGAATATCACCTACTTGATGTTATCACTGCAAGAGACAAAGACAAGCTGCATTTGTAATATTTATATTTCTTTAATCGTTGGTAATGGCTATGGGTAACAAAGTTACGATGATAACTATATACTATATAAATAAGATGATTAATTTACTTCATCTTATTTGTACTCGTAAGTTGGGGATTACGTATTGTTAAGAAAATTCAAAATAATATCAGTCTTCATGACGCTATCTTCCCTGCTTCTGCTCGCATCTATTTCAATGATGAATATTTCAGCTTTTGCAGCAAAATTTACTGCTATCATGTCCGGCAGCCACGTAGTTCCTCCTGTGAACACGGCTGTAATCGGCTATACTTCCTTCAGAACAGCTGTTAATGACACAGTAATAAAGTACAAAGTGAATGTGACGGGAATTTTTAACGCCTCAGGGGCTCAATTGCATATCGGAAAAGAAGGTGTCAATGGTGACGTATTGGTGGATCTTTTGAAGGACGGAAAGAAAAATAAAATCAAAGTTGGGATGGCAATTAGAGGAAATATTACGAATGTCGACCTAACTGGTCCTTTGAAAGGTAAAATAATTACGGAACTAATTTCTGCGATGAAAAGTGGAGCTAGTTATGTCAATATAATTACTTTAACACATCCAGAAGGTGAGATTAGAGGTCAAATACAGTCTGGTGGTAGTAACACAACTACAAATGCAACTACAAATGCAACTACAAATGCAACTACAAATGCAACTACAAATGCAACTACAAATGCAACTACAAATGCAACTACAAATGCAACTACATCACAAAAAATGCCAAACCAAACAACCCCAGTTTGAACGATACTACTCGATAACTTTAGGCTGACTAATCACTCTGAACTGACATTCACATGATGCAAAGTTTTTTTTATAATGATCACAGGCAGGACGACTAGCAAAAATAGTATTGAAGTAATAATCATGTATGCACCAGCAGTATTGTGGTTATCCACGGAATAAAATAGATAAACCCTTTCTGTCAATATCACAAATACCAATCCACTAAATCCCATCATTCCGGTCATTGAAAACAATATGAAGATAGTTGAAGAGTCGCCGAGAGAGCGGATAGCTAAGAAGGCGGCTGCGCCAACAACAATGAACGAAATATGTTGGAGCATATGCACACTTCTACTCTCTGATGCTAGGTTAAAGAACAAGGGAAGATGCCAAAACACAAGCAAAAATGTTGCAATCGCTATCCATATTAAGCCATATTTATTCAAAGAGAAGATTTTTCTTAGAACAGAAGTCCATTTCCTGACTAAAATGGATTCCAACCCTTCAACAGCATCTATCCCCCGTTTGACTCTTCTTTCATGCACCGTCACCATTTTCAGTAAACACTCTGATACAATTATTGATAAGGCTCCTATGGTAAAATATAAAGCGTGTTCGATTATCATATGAATTCCCAAATCTGATTCCAAGGAATCAAGTATAGATTCTTGGCTAGTAATTACAATTAAAAAAATCTCTAAAACAAACTTGGGCAAAAAAGTATCTCTCAACGAAAAAGAATCAGTAATCAAGCCCAACGCAGCATCTTGCTGCCGCCTTTTCTATCACATAATTCTCCATTAATATTAAAAAATCTGACAATTTCCTAAAATCGAAGGGAATTATAGATCATCACCGGAATATCAAGACTGAGGTAATTATCATATGTCTTGAAGTAGGACCAGGAGGAATAAACTTCCATAGTCTTAATGATAGAGCCTCGTTTGTATCAAAACTACAGGCATTAAAGTTTGGTCGACTAGACGTAGATTCCGGCGACAATGGTAACAATCTAGCGTTATCAGATGACTTCGGAATGAACGTTATCAGATGCATGTCAAAAAACATCCAGCATAATGTCACGATGGATGATTTTCTTCCTAATCATGATTTTTTGCACAATGGGTTAGAATGTCTGTATCTATACCTACAATAAGTACTCTGATTCAGGTACAAACAAGATGAATAAATCCATTTTGTGCAGCTTATTTTTATTCGCCTTTGTATCAATTGTGTTGGTCTTATCGATAAATGTTCACTATTACACAGACGTATATGGAATGTATGCTCCTGGAATTTCGGAGTCTGATAACAAGGGTATATCGAAAACTACATTTTTAGCAAATTTCATTCCAAATGTCAAGACAAATCCAACCAAACTGGTTATGAGCGGAACTGACCAAACTTTAAGGAACGAAGCATCAAATCTTACATTTCTTTACGAATTCACAGATATCGGGTTGAAAATTAAATATCCTGGTAATTGGGAGAAAGTAGAATATGGAAAGGCTGTTAAAGCCTACGGTGAAGGTGTTATCGTTAACATTTTTTCTCCACTCGAGGATAAGTCAGATAAGTTTAAAGAATTTATCCAGATAAAGATTGAGAATCTAACTTCAGATAGACTAGGAAAAATCCCTGCAAATAATAACTTGGGCGCTAGTCCTATGTATCAAATGGTCTTTGACCGTATGAACTTGGCCAACAAATCAGATACTCTCACGACTCTGAGTGAATGGAGTCCGCTAAATGGTAAGGCTTTTGTAATAGAATTCAGTGCACAAAAATCCAAATTCACAAAGTTTTTGCCGATTGCAGAGGAAATTATAAAGTCAATTGAAATTAATGGCGTTGGGATTAATTCATCTGCACAATCGGCAAATCAGTCCAGGCAAACAGAGTCGTCAGATTTACGTACTCAGGACACGGCAACCATGAATAACAGCAACAACACACAGACTTCTACTGTAATTGAAAAACTACTGAAGCGAGGTATAGACATGAATGCGACAAATGCAATCCAGGATTAGATTATAGCATTAATGCAGAGAATAGATGTAAAGTGATATAATACTCCACGGTACATTGCGATTGAGAGAAGTCAATATTTATTCTAAATCTTGTTTGTATCCAATCTTTTTCCTGCAGATGTCTCTTTTTACTATATTCTAATTCTACCTGTTCTTGTTTGTGAGACCTGCATTTAATAATGATTTTATATACTCCCCATAATCAAACACTTTCTGTCAAGACACTCCAAACTCAACCAATTATTGTTCTACCTGCCAAGAAGAATAAGACTAAAATACCAAAGGTCAGTGATTGCAATATTACATCAGTAAATGGAATATCCAGCGAGCTACAGATATTGCTTAACACTATTCGAGAATATCTCGGCGGATGAAAATGGAGATGGTATATCGTAAAAAAGAGAGACACTTTTTTACTGCGTTCAGAAAAGTAATATGTGATGTACAATCTACAATTAAAAAAGCAGAAGACAGTTATTGAAAACAAAGCGATAATTCAATTTACTTATTTAATGAAATCACTATGAAAGACTGAACAAGATCATTGATACACTCTTCTAAATTTTTCAAAGACAAGGTGTGATGGTGATGTCTTGCCTCAATTTATAAAAGCACTTTCTTTAGTTGAGTATTTTATGTTTAATGACATGAACTTGGTGATGGGCCGGGGCACATTCAATATTCGTTGGTCAGACATTGTATCCGCGCTGGTTCTGGCCCATTCCTTTGCCAAAACGGAAATTTACGTTTCAGGTACTATCATAATTGAGAATGCCATATCTCAGCCGTTTGCATTTACTAACATAAAGCCTGTGCAATAAAGTTGAATATCATTTGAACAAGTTTTAGTCAAGAACCTAAATAATTAGTTAGGAAATTCACTTGAGCGAAGAAATACTTATTTAACTTGCCTTTGTCTCATTTTTTGTATGGAAATTCTGAGGTCTTATGATACCCAACTTTTCTTACTAACTTAATTTTGGATTATCTAGTATAGGTAACGAATATCTTTGCTTACAACATATCTTATGATCACTTTTATGATTTAGTAAATTAAGAAGAGTAATTAAGTCATAAAATGAAATAAAATACATGCCAACAATTGTTCATTTTGAACTACCAACAGATGACTTGGAAAGAGCAAAGAAATTCTATACAGAACTTTTTGGATGGAAAATGGAGAAGATGGATGACCCTTCCAGTGGTATGGAATATTGGTTTATTCACACAACGGACGATAAGGATAACAAGGGTGTAGGTGGAGGCATGATGAAAAGACAAAATCCACAACAACAAGGAGTGACAAACTATATAGATGTAAATTCAGTCGAAGAGTACTCTGATAAAATAGTAAAGTTAGGTGGTAAGATCATAGTGCCAAAAATGCCAGTAGTAGGAATGGGATATTTTGCAGTATGTCTTGACACGGAAAATAACAAATTTGGTATATGGGAATCTAGTAGCGAGGCTAAATAAATAGCCACAAGTCACTGGAACCTTTTTCCTATGTAGGGAACTACGCTAAAGATCAATTTTGTATTATGATATCTATAGCATTGTTATTAATAACAGGATATCTTTCATTTCATGTACTTGTCAATCTTGGTTATGTTCCTCCAACTTAACAATACGTTTGCTGAGCTAGAAGATCACAAAAGAATTAGTGAAATATCCATCTTAAAATCCATTTCACAGGAATAACTCTCTTTCTTCTTTACCAAATTGAAGTATTTTTGAGAATGTTTTCAAATTTGACAATTTTGCCTTTTCTTAACTCTGAGAGGCATAATAATTGTATATAAGAAGTCATAATGATTGTCTATTGTAGCATATATTTACTAGATGTTATTCCCTCTCAACATTATCTAACATTTTTCTTAAAATGAGACTTGAATTGTATTTTTTTTTTGGCTGCTTCACTTAATAATAAAATTGCATTTGAATGCCCTAGCTAGGCTCGATCGGAGTATAGATTCCTTTAATTAACTCTCGATCACTATACAATCATGAGAAAAGGGTTACGTCTCCCCAACGGGACAGGCTTGATCAGTAAGAGATTGAGCTACATCATAGTCGGTGTTTTTATGTTACTATTATTTTCAAACATGTTAATTTCTGGTTCATTACCGTCAACTTTTCTAAAAGCACAGGCCCAGTTGGATACTAGAACATCGCCGTCTAAAATTGACGATCGCATGACCCAGACTCTTGATAATGCAATAAAATTAAGACAAGTACAAGGAGAGAAAGTGCCTAACCAGTATATTGTGGTATTAAAAGACCCAGTCCAAGCAAATAACATACGTTCGTTAGCCGATGAGGCAAAGGTTAACGGCACTACTATTCGTCACGTATATGAGCATGCATTAAAAGGATTTGCAATCAGAATTACAAATGACAGGGCACTTGATGCAATATTAAAAAATCCGAGGGTGGATTATGTTCAACCTGATTTGAAACTGAAGGTATTTACTCAAACTCTTCCAACAGGGATAGATAGGACTGACGCCGACCTCAGTTCAACAAAAGCAGGAGACGGTACGGGTTCTGTGGATGCTGACATTGCAATCTTGGATACTGGAATAGACCTTACACACCCCGATCTGAATGTATTCAAACAAGTTACATTCGTTTCAGGAACCAGTTCGGGCAATGACGATGACGGCCACGGTACTGCTGTCGCAGGGGTCGCGGCAGCTAAAGACGATTCCCAAGGTGTGGTTGGCATGGCCCCAGGCGCTAGATTATGGGCAGTCAAGGTTCTCGATAATAATGGCAATGGTTTTGATTCAGATATCATAGCAGGAATTGACTACGTGACACAGAATGCGGCTCAAATAGACTCCGTGAACTTGAGTTTCGGCGGGGATTGCTGCGATACAGCACTACATGCAGCAATTACTAATTCGGTCGCAGCCGGGGTAACTTATGCTGCTGCAGCTGGAAATGATAATAAAGATGCTGGGTCAGTTGAGCCTGCAAGCTTTACAGAAGTAATAGCAGTATCTGCTGTCGTTGACACAGATGGCAAATGTGGTGGACTTGGCTTTTCTACTTCGGCAGGAAATGACGACACCTTTGCAGACTTTAGTAACTATGGTTCAGTAATTGATATCGCTGCGCCAGGAGTACTATTGAAGACAACAGCAAGAGGTGGTACATATGCCTCTTTTAGTGGAACTAGTGCCGCAACCCCACATGTGGCTGGGGCGGCAGCCTTGTACAAATCCACTCATCCAGGAGCCTCACCTGCTGACGTTGCCAATGCCCTCAAGAGTTTGGGATCCACTCCTGCCACAGTATGTGATGGCAAAGGCCACGGCTATTTCACAGGAGATAGCGATAGTATTCGCGAGCCATTACTATACGTAAGTGGCTCGACATCTTCAGATACTGCTCCACCTACTGTCGTTAGTACCAACCCAGCTAGCGGAGCTTCAGGCGTTGCAGTTACCTCTTCCATCACAGCAACATTTAGCGAACCAGTACAGAGCTCCACCATCACTACCTCTACTTTTACCGTGAAGAACAGTGCTGGTACTTCTAACTCGGGGACAGTATCACTAAGTTCTGACGCTAAGATTGCAACCTTTAAGCCCTCTTCATCACTGGCGACCTCAGCATCCTACACAGCCACAATAACAACTGGTGTGAAAGATCTTGCAGGTAATACTATGACTTCAGGCAAGATCTGGTCGTTTACTACAGCTGAGGCAGCTCCACCCCTTTCATCTTCATGCGATAACAGTTTATCGATCAGTGGTATTACGGCCAGTGGTAGTCAAAGCGCATATCCACCTACAAATGCTATAGATAACAACCTTAACTCTAAATGGTATTCAACCTTTACCATAAATCCTTGGATCCGTGCTGATTTAGGTACACTAAAGTCTGTTTGTAGCGTCGACATTGCCTGGACCGATGGTACATCTCGACAATATAGTTTTGTAATATCGACTTCTACTGATGGCACCAGCTACACAAATGTATTTGCAGGTAAAAGTAGCGGTACTACTACCTCATCTCAAAAATACA
>JBBRRH010000106.1:0-10933 GCA_038201105.1 Nitrososphaera sp.
TATAATCCATCCAATCCATCTAAACCCACTATAACTAATTCCAAGAAAAATGATTACAATAATCCCACAGGAGAAATCTATGCGCTCGTCGGAACAGGCGGCATAAATCTTCACGGTTTATCGGGAAAATCATCATTCATATCGAGTCAACAGGATTCCAAATTTGGAGCTCTTGACATAAAGATAACTAATGGGGGGAGTAAACTTGAAGCAAAATATTATACAAATGGTGGTTCAATAAAGGATCAATTTAGCATCACAAAATCAAATACTGGTAGTAACAGCAATCCATTTGTGCCAGGGACATCACCAATTGAAAATCCGTTCTCCCCACTTTAGTTCCAGTTAATAAATTTTTATGATCGTTGCTTATTTCAGGAATTTCAAATAGGGATTTTCCGGAACAGGAAATCAAAAAGATTTATGACCACATTGCTAATTTTTCTTGACAGATTCTATTATTCAATTACACATGAAGACTCTGATATAAATTGATGACGCAATCTAACTTTTTGAGCTTTTCTGCGACTGTGTCATTATTAATCGTACTTGCGGCCTCTCCTATTATTTGGGCTCCCGTAACAGCCGTTGTGATTAATGGCAATGAAGCGAGTAATGTTCTTTTTGGGACCATGTCCAGTGACAGAATAGAGGGTTTTAAAGGCGACGATCAATTATTTGGGCTTGCTGGAAATGACCAGATAAAGGGAGATTCAGGAAATGACATTATACAGGGCGATACAGGAGATGACTTTCTTCAAGGTAATGATGGCGATGATCTAGTGCAGGGAGGCTCAGGGTCAGACAAAATTGATGGGGGCCCTGGCAATGACACGTTGATTGCTAGTTTTGCAATAAACTCGACTTCTATACGAGACTTTGCGTCTGACACTATCTCATGCGGTGATGGCACTGACACAGCTTTTATAAATATTGCAGACAATGACAGTGCAGCTGCAGATTGTGAAATCGTGATAGCCACGCCATAATCAATTCTTATAGTGTGATGTCGACATGTCCTCCTGGAAGCATCTAGGAAAGAATTTACCTATGGAATAAGAAATTAGAGATCAGGATGGAAATTAGGGGAAAGGGAACGAGTTTTGCTTGATTCCACCCTGATTCCTTGAAGTGTGTATGTATGTATGTATGTTGCTAAATTCTTATGGATAGATTAGTTTTATTGATTACTTAACTTTGTTCATCCAGTCTCTAGTAGTAACTCAACCTATCATTGGTCCTAATATAATTGAGTTAAAATTAATTAGAGCCTCATTGTATTGCATGAGATTTCTTAACCGCGTCAATAAGCGAAGCTTTTTCCATGTAGGAAAACGTCAGATAAAAGTACATGGGCATAAGATGTTAGGTGTAAGATTGCTCCCTTAGCAATAACTATGTTTAATAATAATTCTAGACAGCACTTATAATATTTCTTATTATCCATACAATATGAATTGCAGTACGGATATCAGTTTACTGAGATTGCGGGAATTAATATCTTCGGAATTTTGTTTAGGTTTTATAGTAATCATTGTATCAACAATATTCTATCCAACTTTTGCACTAGCAACTGACATCACGGGAACTGGTAAGGATGATTCCATTTCGGGTACAATGGGCCATGATAAAATACTGGGGAAAGATGGAAAAGATAGCTTATACGGACTTGGCGGAGATGATACTATACATGGAGATAGCGGTGACGACTTCGTAGTAGGTGATTCCGGAAAAGATATTCTTGAAGGAAACGATGGTAATGACGTTGTACAGGGAGGTTCAGGATCCGACAAAATTGACGGTGGAAACGGTAATGATACTCTGATCGCGTCGTTTGCGCTCGATTCAAGCTCTATAAGGGATTATGCTCCTGATACGATAATTTGTGGACCTGGGTTTGATACTGCTTTCATTAATCCATCTGATGGAGATACCGCATCATCAGATTGTGAAGTAATTATCGCTTCTCCCTGAAAGGACAAATCCTACACTTGATGAAGTTACTGCTATTAGTGTTGAACTTATTATAAGCATTAACAAGGAATATGAATTCTTATTTGTCCTCAATAACACCGCGTATTATGACTTCAATATAAGCATTAGTTACCAATATTAATGCAACTCATTTTGATGTTCGAAGAAGCAGTAAATAATTACTTGCTCAGATGCAAGATGGATCGAAATATTTTAATCAAATCTAGTCTATAAAATAGTTTAGTGGAACTTTTATCAACTGCTATTTGGTCATAATGATGAGTAAGAATAGAAGTGGGGTGTTCTCTTAATCGTAATCTAATGACTCTTGATCCAAATATTTCAGGTATCTTAAAACATCAGTAAATTGTTTTATTTTCCTCTCCGAGAGTAATAGAATGATCTTCACAAAGTATGCCCAATTATTTATCTATCAATGCTGGTCAGTGTTACGAAATTATGACTATAATCTTCTATGACAATGGACTAAGGTCAGGTCAGATCAGGGATTAATAATTTCACAGTCTTCCTTCATCGAATCTCCTTCAGATGTATTAAAGTCATGAACAATATCTATCCCCGGTCCACAGATGAATTTATCAGGTCCTGGACCACCTGTCAAATCGTCATTCCCATTTCCGCCGTCGAGTATGTCGCTTCCATTTCCGCCAAATAGACAATCATTTTGATTCCCTCCATAAAGAATATCGTTTCCGTTTCCGCCAATGAGTTGATCGTTTCCATCACCGCCGTGGAGTTCGTCATTACCATCGTCACCTATTATCTGGTCATTTCCGCCGTTAATTAGAAGACTACCGCTACTACCAGTTCTTCCATTGACACAGGTGTTACCAAGTCCGCTACTTCCATTACCCTCAACTACATTGCCGCCATTCCCTCCATTACCACCGTTCCCTCCAATGCCGCCATTACCTCCTACTGCATCCCCTCCATTACCACCGTTCCCGCCGTTACCTCCTAGTGCGTCACCTCGATTAGCTCCCACTCCATTGTCGCCATTGCCTCCATTAGCTCCGTCAGCCCCTACGGCGTTACTTCCAAAGGTACTGGTACCGTTTGTCTCATTCAAAGCTTTTGAATTCTCCACTACTTCGCTAGATGTATTCTCCCTAATGTCTCCAAATATTTTATCGTTCCCAACACCCCCCTGGACTTGATCATTACCATAGCCGGCTATGATGACATCATTTCCCTCGCCACCATTAATCTGATCATTGCCTTCATCACCAATTATCTCGTCATTTCCTTCATTCCCATATAGCTGATCATTCCCATTGCCTCCGTCTATCACATCATTACCTCTTTGACCTGATATTCTGTCATTCCCATTTAGACCAGAAATTTTATCATCCTGCTCAGTCCCTACCAGGTTATCATTGCCCGTAGAACCTGTTATTACTTCGGCCCATGAAGCAAATGGATACATAAATTCACCAAGTGTTAACAAAATTCCAATTAACAAAATTGCCAAAAATGGTCGGTCCAACAAGCTTGATATGTGCGTCAACATAGAGGATATGAAGTATCGAGTGATTATATGCATTATGTAATCTCTTTTCTTTTCATTCTTTTGTGATAATATTTTGCTATGGACAAAGTAGAATTTTCGATTACTGACTCAGAGACAAGATGTCAACTACATCAATTGATACATTAGTTTTCCTTTAATGACGTATTCGTTTGCGTATATACGTTCGCCCCTGCTAGATGCAATAGTGTCTTCTGTATTATTTTGTAGAATATTCCTCAACATCGGATACTGCTGTAACTAACGAGTACGCTGAATGTCAAATCAGAAGATTAGTAGGATACCGTGCTTGTAAACAAATCCCGAAGCGAAATAGCATAGACAATACCTCTATTAGAATTAGCTAAGCTCATTTAGTCATGGGTTATTCGCCTTCTCATTCTATTCCATTTGTCTATATCCTGATATTTTTCGTAATTGCATCGGAAATTGTTATAATAGGAATACCTTTGGTCAATATGTCTTTTGCCCAATCTCTATTCGGCGGGACTCAATTGACGGCCCCTAATGCATATAGTGTCCAAAGGATCTTCAATTCGGGTAACATATTGACCGATGATGTCGTTAAGAACTTAGTCATATTGAGTCCTGAAAAGAATTTAATAACTTCCATTTTCTTACCTACAGATGCCACGATAGTAGAGGGTACTAAAGTAATCTGGATTAACGGGGAAAAAGGTATGGAATAGAGATTCACAATGAAACAGGCCGGACAATATATTTCGAACTATACAATTAATTTTACAAACACAACATCTTTCACTTTCGATAGGAAAGGTGTCTACATGTATTTCGATCCCAGAGTCCTGATGACTCCGGTACAATAGAAGTAATTGCAAAAGAAAAATCAATTGACAAGTCGTCTACAAACTCAACAACGCCCTCAGTCGGCCTATTCGTGGTTCCAAAAGTAGATAAACAATTTTGGGATGTGCACTTAAACAGCTCGGGATTTAATATTATTGACAGCTATGGATTCACAAATATTAATTTGCCAATTTTAGACGACGAAGCAAAGTAGAGAGTCTTATATTTATATACACACAAGCTCAAAGAGGAACGCCCTCTAATTGCAATTTATATTTGAGTCGGGAAACCAGTATAAGATAGATTCATTTTCCCCTCCGAATGCCTCTGAAGATATTTATTGAGACAATTTGGTCTATCTTTACGGCTATGCTAATTATGTTCCAAATCGCATTAAAGAAAAAACCAATAGCCAATGCTCCCTGTCAAAGAAGTTTACAGGATGATAATCTCGTGGAAATTAAATAAAATACACAATTTCCAGTATTTTTCTTCATGTATGACGAGGACTATAGGCTTCATCTATTTGGAGATAACGTCTATCGGCCGTCAACTTCTGATGTATGAATAACATAGTTCAGCAAGGATTAAAAATGTAAGTAACCCCAAAATTGGCATGAATAGTAAGACTATCTACATCCTCGATGGAATTTTATTCTTCTCAATTTTAATTCCAACAACTATATTTTTATTTTCATCTGATATTCCAAAATCAATAAAACCAAAGGTAAGCGCTGTTGTCATGAAAAATACGTACGGATCTCATATTTATCCAACTCAGGGATCAGTTACGAACCCTGCAGATTGTTTTGGCACTATCATGAATGGTCTTCAATCTGGCAATCTTGATTTTGATAAACTTCAAGAAAACATGGACAAATGCTTGCAGTTAGATTCGAATAATGAGAGTGATAACAATACCGAGATAATTCCTCAACCTCAAGATGGTAACGATCTTCAGATTGTCTAGTCAAAGTGTGATTTAAGTACTGAGTTTTGAGTATGACCCCGTATTTTTATTAAATAATTTGAGAAGAGGGCAAACTTAAAATGGGTATCATATCGTTAGGTGGACACCAATGGTAACCCTATTAGATTTGGTATTGCAGGTTGGGGGATTGCGGGGAATTGAATGGATAATCATAATCGGAGTAGTTCTGCTGCTTATATTTGGCGTCAACAAAATTCCAAAATTGGCAAAGTCATTTGGCAGAGCTCAGGGAGAGTATGAGAAGGCCAAGATCGAAATGCGTAGGGAAGTTGACAGGGTCAAAACTGGAGATACTTCAGAACGAGAAAAACTAGAATCTATTGCACAGATGTTGAATATTGATTATACTAACAAGACTGATGGCGAGTTACGCAAGGCAATTGAAGGGGATATTCGCAAGGACAGGTAAACGTCACAGGTTAGCCGCATGCAGGGCTACCCAAGTTGAGATGTGCGATCATTCTGTCCTTTGAGTTAACTCATCTTGATATGAACAACAGAAAATGGCAGTTCATTGGCTGATCTCTATCGTATTCGTGTGGTTTCCAATGTCGATAGAATTAGTTTCATTTAAGCTCGGAGAATTTGCCAATTCGATCATTTCCAATTACGTGACCTACGACCATAATGATTTTTATCGTTTGTGGCCATCACAGATTTATTTTTCCCTTGGAGTATGCACTTTGGGAAAATAACCATTTGTGAAGTAAACAATCACCCGACTATAGTTAATAAATGTCTAAAAAATGAAAAAAGATAGTCGAGTAAAGTTGATGGAGTCAGGCTTACCCATAATGCATAAGAGTTAATTGCTCCATTGAATCATTTGACTTTGACAACCTTCCATGCTGGATGAATTTCATGCCAGCCCTTCGGTTTATCAGTTACCCATGCGCCCCATACATCCACTTTATCTCCCGTTTTTGGTTTAATCACGTTATTATTATTCTGATTTTTAGGTACGATTTCTACTATAAGAAAGCCGCCGGTCTTTTTCTTATTAATCTTATTCAACAAGTCGCTGTATTTGTCCCTAACCTTTAGTGCAAACTTGTAATCTCCGTCACTCATCTTCTTTGCATGCTTTACCGTTCCAATGACTTCTTCACATTTTGATAAGAGTTTTAGATCCTTCTTGTTTGATGCGCCTGCAAGAACATCACCGCTTCGACAATTACTATCTTGTTTGGAAGCGTGTACGCTTAGTATTTTATTATCATCTTGATTAACTTGCTTTTCTTCATCCTGGGACAAAGTTAAACCTGCCTCACCAAGAATTTTATCTTTTATTTTTTCAATACCTACCTTCACGTTGTCGGTTTGTCCAAAAACTGCAGCAGATGTCTCATTTCCTCCATCTTCTTCTGCAGAGAGAATCCTGTCAAGTAACTGCTTCTTAAGACTTTGCTTTGTGTCTATGGCTAATGCTGGTCCAAAATGTGAGCCTGTTGCTGTTACTAGTGCAGTTACAAGTATGATTATCACAAGTAGTTTAGAGATCATAATCAGGCTGTAAATAGTAATCTTGTGAGCTGAAATATAAGGAGAATTTTTTTTATCCTAGTATTTCGCAGTTACTACTTGCAGTGTCTTCATTTGGATCAAAGTCTACAACACGATCCACGCCTTCCCCACAGTCAAAGACATCGTGGCCTGGACCTCCAACAAGCACATCGTCGTCCGGGCCTCCATACAGATCATCATTTCCCTTACCACCATATAGTGCATTCCCACAGCCGCCAAATACTAAATTACTTCTAGAGTCGCCAAAGAGGAAGTCGTCCGCATCTTGGCCAAACAAGGTATCTGATCCCTCGCCGCCCTGAATTACGTCGTTACCATTCCCACCGTAAATAACATCCGCATCACCTAGACCATTGATTATATCATTACCATTAAACCCATAGATTGTTTCAGGGCCATTCACTCCTACTATCTTGTCGTCATGACCGGTCCCGACACATATGCTTGGCGTAAGACCATTATCCAAGCATGGTATCAGGTGACCTACACCTCCAGTCAGAGCATCATCGGTTTGTGTGCCGACAATACGCGCGGCCAACGCAATATTAAATTGCCCATTTAATAGGACGAGTGTTGGGATTAAAGTTAAAAAGGGGAAATTATGAAGTCAATTGAAATTAATGGCGTTGGGATTAATTCATCTGCACAATCGGCAAATCAGTCCAGTCAAACTGGGCCGTCAGCTTTACCTACTCAGGACACGGCAACCACGAGTAACAGCAACAACACACAGTCTTCTACTATAATTGAAAAACTACTGAAGCGAGGTATAGACATGAATGAGACAAATGCAATCAGTCCTAACCAATAGGCCTGTTCGCAACGGTTTGTATTAAAGGATTATGTAGAGAGGGTTAGATTATAGCATTATGCAGAGAAATAGAACGGATATAATACTCCATGGTATATTGTGATTGAGAGAATGAGAAGTCTGGTATAGACTCTACGATTTGTTTAACAATACGGGCGGCTATTAAATAACAATAGATAGGCTGATAGAATTGACTACAACTGATTTATTTTTTGACAATTATTCATCTAAACTTATTTTATATCTGATTACCATTAATACAAATTGAATTAAGGAAAAAATTAATTGAATTCAAATATAAAAATGAATAGATTCAAATTATTATTCGTCATAGTTGGGGTTTCTGCGTGTGTCATAGCAGTCTTTTTAATTGCTGACGAGTTAGTCAAAATTAATAGGACAATGGAAGAGACTAGACTGATTAAAGGAGAAATTAGCGTCTTTGAGTACTGTGCTTATATCGGAAAGGCCTCAGTAGACGATACTAAGTGCAAAGACTTCAATCGTTTCTTCGGTTAAAAAAACAGATTTTGCAAGACACACTTGTTGTCTCTCTCCGAACCACTTGTTTAGCTTCAATGCTCAGCCCCAATGAGGTCACTAAGTTAATCTGTACTGGCCCAAATTTACGGACAATTACATTCAAGTAAATATTAGCTTTGATTAAAAAGAATTGCATCGAATAAAACATAGAACAGAAACGGATTACCATTGCACAGACATGTCACGTACTTGGAACTTCTCGTGAACTTTAGACTGAGATTCACTACCAGACCATGACTTCGTTTTTGAGTTATTTCATGCGTTCCTATGGAGTTATTATTGGGATTTGTCGTTGTTTGAGACCATATGTCAACAAAAAATAGTGTATCGATGATTATTCCTCTCATCCCTATTTTCTTAATTTTGTCAACTACCTTATCAGCGTTCACTTGGACAGTTACATTGAGATCCCACAACACGAAAGTTGGATTATTGATAGAATACTTTTGTGGATAAACAGATTCAGACGTTTAATCAGAAGATGGGAAAAAAGATCTGATAATCACATAGTAACGTGCTGCGTTGAACATACAGGTACTGGACTTTTCGAATAAGCCCTTTGACAGCACGCGGCGATGATCCTTCAATAATTACAACTAACTAATGCAAATAGTACTTGTGAAATACTAGGGTAAATTAAAGTCTGATACATTATTAGTCAGATCAACATTTAGAAAACCATGTCGCAGAAATTGTTCAATCACATAAGGAGCTTGACTTGTAATGAATCTTTGATCGATAAAATGATACTGGTTTACTATTTCCAATAATCTGAAAATACATCTGGAAACTTGTTCACAATTCTTTTTCTAGGCTTTGTGGATCAGCTTGGAAGGGTTCTTGGAATTTTGTATAGGTCCTAAGGAGATGTGAAAAAGGAAATCAAAGACAGAGGTTTTTATGAGGCGTTTAGTATCAATACTACAGAGGAAGATACTCAGGAAAATCATATTGCCGATTAATATGCCAATTCGGGTTGGATTTGATCTCATAACTCGAAAGAAATGCGTGCGACGAACCTGCATTAGTCGTATTAGAAATTAGCTATTCTAATCGATTCGTTTACGTTTGGATAAATTGTTTTGCGAGGATTGACAATTCGACAAAGAATTAGTATTCCTTCCGTATCGTAATCCTTGTTTGGCATGTTTGGAAGAGTCAGCGTAGTACTGATTTGATATCTTTCTATCCTCAATCATATGTCATGCTAACATATGAGTTATAGCACCATAAATATATGTGGTAAATGATAGCCCTAACATGATCTTGGTGCTGGGTTGGTGGCTTTAGGTTGTTTGACATTCATTAACGCAGCATCAGGGTCACACCGAGTTAGAAAACTGAACGACACTAATCGGCTCTTTTTATGACAACACTAATGAAGACGACGAAAATTATTTTACAATCAATAAGTTATGAATTTAATCTATTATCTGTGTATATCCATCTTAAATGAGTTTTTGTGTCAAAGGGCTATTAAATAATACCAAATATTCGGAGGTGGCAATCACTATTATTATAACTCGACTATCAGGGGATCTACCTTTTGTTCTAATCTACGTAATACGGTAAATTGTTCCATCAAATCCGAGAATGTAAAGATAACCATCTGTTTATATCAGTGATTACGCCAAAACCTTGTCCAAAGATTATACTTTGTTCTTCATCAGGTGTATTTGCCATATGGTCTGACAATGGCCCATCTAGAGCTAATGCGGATCTATCTGGCGTTAATTTAAAGTTGTAGAGATTTCCATTATTTACGTCTCCGGTAAATATTGTATTTTCATATAGTTTTCCAAGTTTAGCTGAATTCAAGAATCCTAAAGCAGTAGGACCAATGGTTTGTTTCCAAACAAATTGTGGGTCAGTATATTTTCCCTTTCCGTCAAAGTCTTCTGTTGCGGTTGTTACTGGTAGTTCTAGCGGAATAGGATTTGAGACTGCTCTACTGCTTGCGAGAAGTGGATTTCATACGTATGCTACAATGCGTAATCTTGGTAAATCAAAAAAAATGCTTGATATTACAAGAGAATAAAATCTACCACTGAGAGTCTTACCCTTAGATGTAACTGACGAGGAGTCAAGTAGACAAGCTATTGGCATGGTAATGTCTGACCATAGCAGAATTGACTAGGCATACCTTTTGGGCCTCTGGAACAACTTCAAAGTACTGTAAACACGATAAGGGATCTTGCTGCCAAAGCAAATAAAGATCCAAATTCTTTCAAGATCATTCTTTTAACTTATCCTAATATATCTAAGTCAAATGACTCAGGCGGCGGTGCAAGGTTTCCAATGACAGGAACAATCGAAGAAGTTGGTAGCGATATGAGGGAAATTCAACATATGGGCATTGAGCATGTTGTATTTGGATTGTTTTTCTCCCCCTTGTATGAAAATATGGATCAAGCAGTCGAAATCTCAAAACAGTTGCTACAATATGTTAAATAATGCAGTAATCGATCTTTTCATCCTCTAGTATATGCCACAAGATTATATGGTTAAACTATACAATAAAACGAAAGCAGAAATATCAGTTAGTGGAAGACCTCCTCAACTTAAGCAAGATTTTTATGCTTTTATGGTGTAAGTCCGGAGAGATTGAATTTATTGAGCCTTGGTAAATCTTATCGTCTCCATCCTGTCCGCTCATAATATCGCGGCCATTACCACCAACAATTGTATCATCCGTTGGACCACCCATAATAGTGTCTGGTCCATCATTTCCATA
>JBBRRH010000107.1:0-10911 GCA_038201105.1 Nitrososphaera sp.
AGAACCATTTGAAATTGCAGTTGATATCAAATAGTTTACGGCTAATCCGCTTGCCCCTACAGTATAGAATCTTCCTGCCTTTGAAAGAAATTTAACTGATCTCTTGTACCTGATTTCCTCTCCGCCGTCTTTTGATTTTGGTCCGTGCATGTACAATTGGATAACGGACTTGGCATAATTTATGACGGATGGAATTACTCGCTCATGTGATGTTGGACTCTCCCTGAAGCAATATGGAATCTCTTCTACGTCTATCCCTTTTGATTTAACCAGGATCTCGAGCGAAAGAGAATATGCAGTCTCACCTATTTCTATCCCCCCAAGGATTTTCTTTGGAAACGCAATGAAACCTGAAACGGGATCCTTTACATTCTTGACGCTTAGCCCGTGTCTAGCAATCCCCGCAGCTCCAATTCCGAGTAGTTTCCTTACCAATGACCTTCCAGTCACGGATCCTCCTTCGGCGTATCTTGAGGCGACTACCATACCTTTGCCATTTTTCATAATTAACTCCATCATTTGAGGGAGAATATCTGGAGGATGGGTAAAATCATCATTCATAATTATCATGTTTTCGCCATTGGCTACATTTATCCCACCTAATACTGCAGTGACTTTTGATTTGGGTACTCCTGTTCTCACCAACTTTATGCAAATCTTGCCTTTTCTATTTTCACTTGCTTGCAGATCAACAATTCGCTCTAATATCGATCTTTTTCGTTCTATTGAGCCTTCATCTAATTCCGTTACGTCAGATATATTTTCTACAAGTAATATTTCCGTACGGTAATTGTCTGGAACGGTATCAGTAATAGAATTAATTAAATCAAGAATCAAAGGATCAGACAGTTCAGAATGTATAATTATAGAGAATTTTAAAACGGAAGGATCTAATTCGACCTGCCTAGACAGAGACGGCAATTGAACTGTTTTAATCAATATCGTATTAATATCTTTAGAAATAATTTTAGGTTAGCAAATTCCTTTTTACCGCACAGTTAACTTTTCTACACTGAAGAAATGACCATCACTGACAAGGCATAGTTACGTTAGCATACGATATAGTAGCTCCTGGGTCCGGCTTTCCATCATTGTTCACATCATTAAATAATAATAATTTATAGCTGCCTACTGGTACATCATCAAAAACAGTTACTTCCGTTAAACCTCCTGTAGTATTAGTCTGGAAATAGGCATAAGTTGGAACTTTCGAAGGGTCTTTAGAATTTACTAGTTTCCAGGCAACGTTGGTGTTCGGCGCAAAGCCATTTGCATCTATTACTACATTATACCCCACAGGACCGCACGTGGGCGAAACTTTAACCATTTGTACACCGAAGACGGGAGGATTGCCGCAGATTATCATACTGAAAACGACTAATATTCCAGCAGCTGACATTGCCAATACTCCCAAGTTATGCACAATAGGTCTACGGGCTAGTTATTAATAAAAACTTTGCAATCCGAATACATATTTTTATTCAGAATCTGGATCTGTGTAAATGAAAAGTTACGAATAGCTGTCATTTCAACGCTTTTGGAGTCATCATATCGACCTTTAGAAAAACATTCGCCTATCTTGCTAAAAAATAGTATACGGCCAACTGCTTATATCCAATAAACAAATAAAATTATGAAATACATAGGATTTGCTAACTAACATCGATAATCCTTTTTTCACAGATTAACCAGATGATAATCCATCTAATAATATTAAGGCTTTAGCGAATGACTAATTTTGTTCAACATATAGTAAGTAAACTAGAAAGATCTGCATAGGAGTCACATTTTTTAGTGGTGCTCTCTCAATACTTGCTATTGTCTCCACCTTTTGGGTTCTTTAGAAAAAAGGAAGCCTCAAAAGAACGGTCTGTCGATGACCCTACGATGCATTCCGACGGAATTACACTTGAACAGGCATCTTCCATAGTAGAAAGAGTCGTAGCAACACAGACTCAGTCTATGTTGGTTAGCCTTGAGCCGATAAAACGTTCCGTAGAAAACACCCTTGATAACCTTGGCAAGATCGTAGACGATTTATCTAGAGAGAATTTGAAAACTGACGACACAAAGTTTAGATCCCTTGTTGAAAACTCCAGAAGAACCATAGTATCCACAATTATGCGAGAGTCCTCTTCACAACTGTCTTTGCCCCAAAATCTGAATGAGGCGTTAGAATTTAAAAGCAGACTAGAATCACTCTTGAAACGTTTTGGCGATGCTAGTGGATCCCATAGAAGGGTACTAAATGAATACATGAAAAAGCATTCAAATAAAATGAAAGACGAATTTGAGACCCTATCACGACTACACAAAAAGACACACGATATAGTTTCAAAGGCAGAAGCTGTAGCGGATGAATGTTCCAGCTGCCTTCGTGTCATTCAGACCGCGCAAGAAACAATGCATTTGATTGATGTTGACCGAGCTCGAACCTCCACGCTCTCTCAAGAAAACAAGGAAGAACAAATTCTCATCGACAAATTAAAAAATGAAGTTCAAATTCTCAAAAGTTCTCAGCAGTATTTAGATGCATTCCAGACTCTAGAAGAGATTAAAAGAATTGAAGAAGAGAAGGAAAAATTGAAGAAAGACACTTCGAATATGTTTTCGAACATATCGCGAGCAATTACAAAATATTCATACGGTACTTCAAAGACCACTTATTCCAGGCTTGAGAAAATTGGAAGTAGACCATGGGAAATTTTCGATGAAGACATAATGCCATATCTTCAACTTTTACAAGGGATAAGACAGGAGCTCATCTCTGGAAAGATGACACTTAAAGATTCGAGTAGGACTATCGAACATATCGATCAAATAATGAATTCCCTGGAGAATATTTCATCTGAGATAAATGAAAAAAATGATCTGTTGTCCCAATTAAGATCTTCTGGAGCAGGTCAGATTCAAAGCAAGTTATGGCAGGTAGAGGCAGAAATTACCAGCAAAATTGAATTTGTGTCCAACCGAAATCACGAGATAGGTGAGGCGAGGAAAGAAATGGAAATTAGATCGAATGAAATGAAGCGGCTCGCAAGACAAATCGAGGAAGAAATTCTAGAAATAACAGACAATAAATACTCCATCAAGAATCCATATTCTTGATTATATAATCAAACGTTTGGAACGGTTGTGAACCTACTATTACCATTGGTGACTTGAACTCAGATAAGATAACGAAACTTGGTGTGGATGTCAGGCCTAATGATATGGCTAGATCATAATTCTGGTGTACCAATGTTGAATACTTGTGTGAGTCGACGCAATTTGAAAATTCAGAGACGTTACCAATTCCGGAATTTTTTGCAAAGACCATCAAAGACTTCGGACTTACCCACCCAGTATTCTCTCCTCGCCAGTTGTCATACAACTCATTATGATATTCCCAATATCGATGTTGGTCTGCTGCACAGTAAGATGCTTCAGCAGCGAGGGTTGAGGAGTTTGTAGGCGATATATCATTGATTGGATAATCTTTAAACAGAAATCGTACCTTGCCTGTATCTACAAAATTGTTTATTACCAGTTCCCGGGTGATTGCATGAAATCGCTTACAGAAAGTGCATTGATAATCTCCGAACTCCACCAATGTAATTTCAGCAGATTCGTTACCCAGGGCCCGGGCATTGGGAATAGAAGGGGCCAACAATAATGCAGTCAACCTCGCTTCTTTTTCTGTCGAGGTTTCTGTTTGGCCGAATCCTCTTGGACAGCAATTTAAAAGTATTACTAGCGTAACCAGTAGAACTCCAACAGTCTGTACTACATGATTTTTGAGAGTCCCGATCATGTGCGTCTCAAATTTGAACCAAAGAAACTAACGCCAGAATATAGAAACCACGCCTAGGCCCAATACACAAAGACCGGCGTAAGACACTGGTGGGACACTCACAAGCATACCTACAATGGCGATTCCAATTCCACCAGCTATAGTCATAGCTTCACCTACTCTCCTTTGCTTGCGCATTCGCTCCACAATTAAGAAAATCGATATTAAAAGGTTATTCTAACCAACTCGTGATATAGTGTAATCCTTCTACCTACCTTAGGTTCTAGAACTTACGCTGTTATAGTCAACTTTTTTTCCATATAAAAGATCGATGTTCCTGTGAGCAGTCTTATATCTTTCGTATCAGTTTGGATTGCTATTGTCAGTTTTTCTGGATTTGGCGTGATCTCCAAATTCGCGTATGTAATGTCGTATTTTTTCCTCTCCTTCCCGTAATCCAAAAAGCTTTTTAATGCTACTTCTAATTTTTCTTTTGCGATTATCTGAACTCATCTTCATTTTAACAGCAGGATCAGGTTCGATGGCGGAATCAGCATGATTAAGAAGTTAACTATCCAGTCGTATGCCAATTTCTTGCCGCCAGACGGGAACCGAATCACTTGGTATTGGATATATTTAGATCTTAGATGGTTTTAAAAATGTCTTGACCCAATGGTTATGGGCTCGATTAAGCGGTACGCTCCATTTGTAAGAGCAAGTCTTCGACAATCAAATTCTTCTCTTTACTCGGAGGCAGTTTTAGTGCATCTAGAAATTTCTTATAGACGCCAAGTTTTTTATCTTCGAATTTGTAGGATGAAATGAAAGAATCTACTTTCTTTTTATCCAAAATGTCTTTGGCGTAGTCTGGGCGTGGATGTAGAAAATACTGATTACTGTAATACCAGGAAGAATCAGGGAGAATTGTATGTCGTGCCATGCTTTCGGTCTATATGTCGTGCAACATTTGACCGCTCTTATATTCACATGCAGGACATGACCATTTCTTGTCCATTTTAGTTACCACCCAATTCCATATGTCTCAGGCGACTCGAGTCACTCCAGAGTGACACCGAGTGACTCTTCTACTAGTACCAATACATGAAGCATATATCTAACTGATTGCACTGTATTTATTATAAGTCTTTTTTTTATAGTAATATACTAATTTTTTATAGTAATTGCACTCTATAATCTAGTTCTATCTAGTAATGGACATACAAAATGTACAAGATATTTTTCTGATTAAAATGCTAAAAGCAGGTAATAATGCAAAAATAAATAAAGAAAATAAATTGAAGGTTAGAGGTGAATTAGACTTCCCTGAGAGCCAGTATGTGGCGATTGTCCTACAAACCTTCGTCTGAAGTGTCCCGAAGGCCTCTTTGACAACAGTTCTATAAACCATGCTTCGTGTTCTATCTCTTCCTGCATGATTCGTTGGGCAATGTCATATGTACGTGGGTCCTTGCCTGTGGTCATATCGCATACTTCGCCCCACGATCTAATGGCACACTGCTCGGCTTCCAATAGTACTTTGATAATAGTGTTTATGTCCTCCCAGTTATCTGGAAGATATGCATCAGGACAACCTGCCTGGTCTGCGAATTTCCTAATATCACGTGGAAGACTTCCACCAAGCTCATATAACCGTGGGACCATTGCCTCAAAGTGGTTACGATCTTCTATTCTTGCATCCTCTACTATCTCCTTAATACCTTCTCCCTCAAGTCCAGTGCAATGCATTCTCAAAATTGTGTAATAATAATACGTGGTAAACTCTGCACCGACGCCTCTGGTAATCATATTCTTCAACTTCTCTATGTCTATTCCGTTTTTCTTCAAAACTTCAAGAGCGACTATATTTGGAACATTACCCTTTGTACTACTCATACCTCAAGTTTGTCTATATTCTATAAAAGTCTTGTCATAATCCATACTGCGATTATATTGTGAAGGATAATTTTTTGACTTGATAAGATGTCGTTGTCCCAAGACCTTATTCGAACTACTGCTCGCACTTGAATTCAAATTCCGTCACTGGTAATAATGACCTCCAAACCACCCGACTGGTTTTCAGGTACTCTTGTTGTTTTAAGTATGCGGAAGGAAGCTAGTTTTATATCTTTATTGTCGCGTTATTCTAACGTGGACTTTATCGATGGAGATGGAAACATTCTGATACCAAAATCAGTCAGACCAATCATGGACCTTGGAATTACAATGCTCGGCGAAAAGAAAGGCTGTAAGAAACAATATCGATACGGTAACCTTCACATTCGAGAATACGAATCTCATTATAGTGCTCATCTTGATAAAGTAGACCCCCGTGTTGACCCTCTAGGTCACTTGATGGTTGATGTACCTAACTATCTCATAGGACTCCTATCGATCGCTAGTATGGCAAAAAGATATTTAGAATTTACACAGAAAATCTGAACTGATTTGCCTCTGAATTTCTGTGTTCTGACAACATCTGATACATTAAACCAATATTTCTTACCAGTTCACTACCAAAGTAACGGAACAAGAATATCAAGTAAGAGTATGAATGCGGGAAATGGATCATAATGCTAAAGGAAGAGTCGAATCAAGACATACTCGATGAAGCAATACAAGTAGAGTCTGACGGATTTCTCACAGGGTATAAGAGACCATCTAAAATAGCAATCATAAGGACAATTTTCAAACTCATACCCCTCATAATTAGACTCAGAAGGGATCGAAGGGAATGGGTACGAAAGGAAGGAAGAAACATAAATGAAAAAAAATTCAGAAAACATGCACAGAAAGCGCTTAATACTTTCATTTCACTTGGCCCATCGTACATAAAACTGGGACAGTGGCTGTCTTCGAGATCTGACATTTTACCCCAGCCATACCTAGATGTCTTGGCCAAACTTCAGGATGACGTACCACCTGCACCGTTCGAACAAGTTTGTATGATCATTGAAAAAGAGCTTGGGCATATTTCCCATATATTCGAATCATTTAATTCAGATGCCATATCGGGAGCTAGTCTAGGACAAGTATACTTGGCTAGGTATCAGACAAAGAACGTGGTGGTGAAAGTCGGTAGACCCCACATCGAAGAACAGATTGCAAAGGACATTTATGTTCTGAAAAAATTGCTTCCAATAGCTACTCGATTTATCGATCCAAACTTAGGATTTTCGGCTGAGGCGATGCTATCGCAATTCACTGAGACAGTCAGGGAAGAGATGGATTATAGAATTGAGGCCCACAATCTTATTGAAATTAAAAAAAATCTAAAGGGCGACCCGGGAGTCATAATCCCACAAGTATACCTCGATAGAACATCAAGACATGTCCTCACCTTGGAATATATTCCGGGCATTAAAATAACAGACACCGAAGCACTTAACAAATTAAATATTGATAGAGCAAGATTAGTAGTTAGAGTCCACAGACTCTTCTTTAAAATGTTACTAAAACATAATCTATTTCATGCAGATCCACATCCAGGTAACATAGCTGTAAGTGATACTGGGACGATAATACTTTATGACTTTGGAATGGTGGGACGACTTGACAATGACACACGTAAAAGGCTAATTAGGTTATATCTTGGACTTATTGACAAAGATCCAGTCCGTACTACTGATGTTTTGATAGAGCTTGGAACTCTCGAACCATCTGTAAATAGACGCATAGTTGAAAGGGGTCTCGAATTGAGTATTCAGTCCCTGTACGGGAAGAAAGTAGACAGGATGGAGGTAAAAGCCTTGCAGGAACTTGCAAATAAGACAATGAGCAGATTCCCATTCCGTTTACCCAAAAGTTTGGCTTTGTATATGAGGATGGCCTCAATATTGGAAGGAATTTATAAACATCATAATGTCAAATTTGAGTTCGTTCGAGTCCTTGCAAACCTACTTGAAGAAGAAGGAATCCTTCGGGATGCATACATGGAAGAGATAAAGAAGTCGATATCAAAATTCGTAAAGAACCTAGAAACTACTATCGAGATTGGTCCTGTGATAAAGGAATATTTTGAATCTAAACAGAGAAATAAAGACAAGAAAAATTTCACTAACTTGATCCCCCCAAGTATCATAGCATCGTCGATTTTGGTGGCATCGTCGATTATTTTTCCATACCAACATTTGGCTGCCTACTCAGGATTTGTGATTTCGGGCGGAATCATTGCAGGTTCTTTTGTTTATAACAAAATTCAGGCCGATAAGTTTCAATGATTCTAATGCACTACATCCAACAAAATGTGCTTGAACAAATAATATCAAATCATTATAACATACCTTATTGCTTTTTTCCACGTCACCCCATCATCTACAATTATCTAGTGCAGAGTCGCATTTACGACACCATAAAAGTTGCTATTACTACAAACGGATAATGGATAAAATTGTCATGCGAAAAGTTCCTCATGAAACTTAACCGACTCTTTGTCTTGAAGATGCTCTAGCGAAGATATTTAAAATCCCAAGTTTCTTTCAATAAGGACACAGAATCAATTTGAAATGAAGAAGAAAAAAGAAGTTGTCATCGCATTGTCCGGACTATGCCGATGCTACATCGGAGCTCAAAAATATTGAAACCGCCAATTGAGGGTGCACCATATCTAGTCAGTTCTTCTCAGAAATCCTTCAGTCTACTGTACAATGACATAGCGCGCAAGTTTTTCATCGCGTTAGCCTTTGCTGGAGGATTGTCGGCATGTTTATTTGGTATTCCACTTATTCCTTTATATTTTATTACACAGACGACAAATATTTCATATATTGTCTTTTCATTCTTTAGTATTCTTGGATGCATCTGGGGAATTATGGGGTACAGCGAATTTACTACTTCCGCGAATAGAGTGCATCGCGCTAGACAACTCGCTCAAAGTTTGGATCCTATGATTGGGAACTATGATTATAAATCATATAATCCAGAAACACATGAATTTGAAGAAGGTTACATCCCACTTGGGCCGATTGATTTTTGGGACAAAGAGACCTACGCACCAAGCTGGCTTGACAAAGGAAAATATTGGCATGTCTTACTTGGTCTTCAAGTTCCAGGCAGGGAAATTGTGCTTCAAGTTTCTCGGGACAGCGATTTACCGTTGGAAACTGGAAGAAAGAATGTGGCTGCAACTATAAAGGAAAACCTAAGCTTTGGTTCAGTTTCCGCACCTCGGAAAAGATTCCGGTATAGAGTAAAGATTTCACAGTGGGTTGTGATGAATACAGATAATGCCCAAATAAAACATAATGCAGAAAGATCTAAAATTGAAACTAATTCAATTGTATCCGAATTAAATAGGCAGCTCTTTTTGGTTGCTGACGAAATATTGGAAAGGGAAAAGCCACGGATAAAATATCCATGGCCCATTACAGGACTTGCAATATATCTGAATAAGAGTTTACCAATACGCATTATTTACAAAGAAGTTATAGAAAAGTTACCTGGATTCGGTAAATCCATGATTCAGGAAGCGAACGAGACACTTGCTGACATGAAAGAAGAAAAACTGCTCATGGCTATATTTCAGATGGCTTCTAAAAAGGGTGTCCAAGCAGACAGAATTGATAGCATTAGGGCATTAGCAAAATATCTCAGTCATTCTTATGAGGTACAAGGCTTAGGGGAAGGATCCACTAAATATCACAACTTTCACCATAGTCTCGAAGTGACTTACTTGTGTCTACAGTTAATTCCTACTGAATTTCATGGATACAAATTTTTTCCAAAAGAAATTGAAATGGTCATAGTGGCCGGACTATTGCACGACCATGATCCGATGCAGGTTAAATCCATTATTGATTCCAATGGCATTAAGGAACCTGAGGCGCCTAAGGTATCAAGAACAATAGAAGAAATTCAGCGTACCAGGATTCATGATGCCTATTTTGTTCTGAACGCCATGGAATTTGAAAGATTCTTTCCCGGCAGCCCTGGAATTTCTAGTTCAGATTCTACATTCCGGTCAGAGTTTCCATCCTCCGGAGAACGCCCATATGAAAGCTTGGTAGTCGAAGCAATAATTTGGCGGACAGATTTTCCTTACTTTAAGCAGAAAAATGCGCAGGAAATGTTCGCAAAATTGCTTGCCGAACTAAGGAGAAGAGGCCAAGATACTAACAAAATTACGTTACTTGCCGAGATAGTGTGGCTTGCAGATCTTTCAGTCACTTACATGGGATCCGATCCTCTAAGAGCATGGAATAGGGTTACAAGTTTGTATGATGAGTTGTACTTGTCTAAACTGGAGGCGGTTTCCAGAACGGATACTTTTTTTTCTGATTTTGCAGACAAGAAGATCTTTCAAGAATTATTAAAGGTAAAAAGTTTTCCAGAAATATTCAGGAATCGTTGGAACCTCGTTTACCAATTCTTCCATGAGGGTAACCCATCAACATCACTAAATAGAATTATAGAGAATGCTCACAAATTGTTTCTCAAAGTAAATATGGAAATTGGCATGCTATACGGTCAGATGATGTACTTCATTGCAGGTAATAATTGGGCGGAATATTTCATTGGAATAGGCAAGAACCACTCAGAGGTATCTAAGGCAAAAGCAGAATTTGTCTGTTTGGAACCCCAGAACGCATTTGCCTTCTGGGGAGAACCCAAGAAATTAATTCCAAATATGCCCGATGGATCGATCGATAACTTCCTTTTACGAATGCCAAGAAAATATTATCGCATAGAAACAATGCAAGACAAGGTATCTCTACGAGCGTTGATAGAGATGCTGTCCGATAAATTAAGAGATAATGGAACACTTCAGATATTAACTGATATGCCTATTGATGATATTGCGTTCAAAGATCTCACTGCCATCATGAATGAGGTAGGTTTCAGGGAATGTTCGGATAATGGCACTCATAAAATCTATTTCCCAAATGAGTGGACAGATGAGGACTTTAGTGAAGGCACAAAGCCACGAGTTGCTTTATTTTGTTCGCAGTTATCTAGATAAAAAGCATTAAGATAAATGTCCCAATTCGGTGATTCATTCGTTGATTGTGATTAGTTCGTTGATTGCATAAAGGGGTCGCGACCGCATTGATCAAGGCATGTCAGCATATATCTGGGCAAAATGGATATGATTGTATATTTGTTCAAACATTGGCGGACGAAGGCCTTGAAAAATTCTATTTGAA
>JBBRRH010000108.1:0-10906 GCA_038201105.1 Nitrososphaera sp.
ATTGGTATCAACATGCCCTTAACTATTTGATCTCGCTAGAAATCATAACTTTACATTATATCGTTCAAGTTCCTACCAACTTCCCAAGACTTTCAGTTTGTTTGTCTGATTGTCTTCACTCGATAATTCCTACTGCTCATGATATTGAAGACAACTTTTTCATCATTTGTGAGTCTAACGATACCTTCAGGATTGGATCCGACCTTCCAATGTAATATAAATGATCAAGCCTAACTTTCTAGCTCGACATTACCCTTTAGCATTGACTCAGCACCCTTCATAAGGTAACCTGAAAGTTCTGTCTTTGCTTTTTCCATCTCCGATTTTTCATGTGTATATTTCAAGATAGAAACTGATTTAATTGTTGGGTTGTTTAAAAATATGATTCAAAGATAACACAAATTTTAGTTCTTAATTAATCTAAAATTCAAATCCCATCCCAATCACGATGTATCTTGTGCCGTTCAGCTATTCCTTTTTCCGTTAACGCAACAATATCTCCTTCAACTGTAATCAAACCCTTGCTCTCCGCATATTTTTTCAGTGTAACCAATACCAGTGCATCTCCTGAGGACCCATTAACACCACTTACGCCTCTACGTAAGAGATATTTACTGAAGATATTCATATTGCAAAAATCTTTAATGTTGAAATTTGTGGGAGAATTATTTTCGCTAGCATATAAATACTTATCACAAAGTTCTTCCATGAAATTCCAAATTATCATCTTTTTATCTCGAGTGACCATATGAAACACTGGTTCAAATCAATGAATGAAAAATACGTAGCGGTCCTTGTAACGCAACTACCTGTGTGAGGTCTTCCAGATGTAGATATCATAAACGACATTTCTAAAAGACACCAGAAGGAATTATTACTTGGATATAAAACACTATTAGAGAGTTGCATCGATGCTGTAAACCGTAGACTTACAAACCTTTGATGCTATACTCATGTCTGACGGTACAGTGTCGTCGTCCGTCCAAACCTAGGTTGACAGATAATCTAAAGTTACTTGCCAAATTATTTTACGTAGACCCGTACCAAATCATAAATAAGAAGGACAGCGTTACATAGCCGAATTCCCATATGTTCAACAAGATTGTGGATAGTACTACTGCCCTCTCCAGACTAAATGATAATTGTGTCGTTGCAATTTCAGGCTTTAACTTGGCGACGACTCCCGAGTACCTGATCCTCGAACTATACAATCGGTACGTTGAGCTAGGACATCCCAAGAACATCTTCATAATATCTGATGCTCTTCCTGCTACACCAGGCAGAGGACTTGACAACATCGCAGAGAAGCTTTACAACGATGCTAGTCAGAAATTTTTACGAGGAGCTATGATGCCCTTCTTGGGCTTTTCACCATGGTTTCAGAAGCTAGTAACAGATGATAGGATTGAATGTTATGGGTGGCCAATTGGTATCGCCGCATACTGGTTCAGGGAAGTAGCATCTGGAAGGCCTGGCCTTATCACAAAGATAGGAATCGATACATTCCTGGACCCTAGAAGGGATGGTGGTGCCCTAAATGAAAGTGGAAGCAAGAATATGTTCTGTAGAATTAACGTGATCGATATTGAGGGAGAGGAGTATCTTCTCTATCAAGCTCCAAAACCAGATTATGCTCTGATAAGGGCTACTATTGCAGACGAAAATGGCAATCTGTCCATGGAAGATGAAGGTATTAGGGGAACTGTCCTCGGAATTGCTCAATCCGCAAAGGCCAGACCGAAGCAGGGTACCGTGGCCGCTCAGGCAAGGTGGGTGACAAAGTCCTGTACTATGAACCCAAGAGAGGTGGATATTCCAGGTCCTTTGGTAGACTACGTAGTAATCTCTCCAAAGCAATATCATTGGCAATCTGGGACAATTGAGTATGATCCTCGGGTCTCATACAGGATAGTTCCACCAATAACTGAGAAGTTAGTTGAAAGCGTTACCACAGCACCATCAAATGTGTATGAAAAAGTGATCGCCAGGAGGATTCTCCTCGAATTGATCGAGCTCTTCAAAGAGAAGGGAACTCCAGTTTTAGTTAATTTGGGAATAGGAATTCCTGCTTTAGTATCCTCAGTGGCAGCAGAAGAGAACATAAACGAGTTTATCATAACCGTACTCGAATCTGGTCCTTGGGGAGGCATTGCACTTTCGGGAACTGACTTTGGTTTGGCGATAAGCCCCTTCGCCATCTCCACAATGCCTGACATGTTTTCCAATTTCGAAGGAGGAATCATCGATGCAGCTTCTCTTGGTTTCTTGCAAGTTGACAGGGAGGGAAACGTGAATCCTTCAATGCTGCCTGGTAGGATATTTGGACCAGGAGGATTCCCAGTAATAGCAGGCGGAGCACCAAAAACTTACTTTGCAGGCACATTTACCGCCGGACAAATAAAGATTGATATTCTAAATAACAAGTTGCGAATTCAACATGATGGATCAATATTAAAGTTCGTTGAGAGCGTGTTCAAGGTTGTTTTCAGTGGAAACCAGGCGATCAAGTACGGAAAAGAAACTGTCTACATTACAGAAAGGGCAACTTTCAGGCTAACTAATCTCGGAATAGTTCTCGAAGAGGTTGCACCGGGCATCGACATTGACAGAGACATAATATCCAAGATGGGTTTTCGACCTATCGTAAGCTCAGCAGTGAGGGAAATGGATGAGAAACTATTCCTGGACGGAAAAGTAGGCATGAGAGATGAGCTAATTCGGATCATGAAGAGATGATTTTCAAGCTACGGCCCTAGTTGACATTATGGATCGGATTTTCTTGCTTTTCTTTGTTTTTTAAAACCTTTTTTAGTGTTCTTATATTATGCTCAAGTTATGGACTTCGAACTCGGGGAAAAAAGAAAGGAACATTTTTTGGGAGGCGGAAAGGAGAAACAGGAACAACAACAAAAAAAAGGTAAGTTAATAGTATTCGAAAGGATCAAAGCATTATTCGACTCCGGAACTTTCGTAGAGATAGACCCTTTTGTAATTCATGATTGTGCTGAATTTGGGATGGAAAAGAAAAAAGTACTGGGAGATGGAGTTGTTACTGGTTATGGAATGATTGATGGCCGTCTATTTTACTCCTTTGCGCATGACTTTACAGTGCTCGGCGGTTCTTTAGGCTGGGCATTCTCCTCCAAAGTGTGCAAAATAATGGACCTTGCACTGAAACAGGGGGTTCCGATAATAGGAATAAATGATTCGGGAGGAGCGCGTATTCAAGAAGGAGTCGTGAGCCTTGGAGGGTATGCTGAGATTTTCCATAGGAATGTGAAAGCGTCGGGAGTTGTCCCTCAGATTTCTCTAATAATGGGTCCTTGCGCAGGAGGAGCTGTTTATTCACCAGCAATAACAGACTTTATAATAATGATTAAATCTGCTTATATGTTCGTCACTGGTCCGGAAGTAGTCAAAGAGGTAACGAAAGAGAACGTAAGTTTTAATGATTTAGGAGGAGCTTACGTCCACAATGAGAAGAGTGGAGTAGCACACTTCATTGCAGAAGATGAGCAAGAATGCTTTTGGATTCTTAAAAAACTACTTTCCTTCATCCCTTCAAATAACCTTGAAAATCCACCTCGTGTGGCTCCAACGGATGATCCTAAAAGGCAGGATGAAGAACTAAATTCAATCCTTCCTTCGAGCCCAAATATACCATATGACATGCGTGAGGTAATTAAAAAAATCGTAGATAATGGAGATTTTCTCGAGGTCCATAAGCACTGGGCAAAGAATATCATTTTAGGATTTGCGAGACTCGATGGCAACTCTGTAGGTATCGTAGCGAATAATCCTGAAGTTCTTGCAGGAGTCCTCGATATCGATTCTTGCGATAAGGCAACCAGATTCACAAGGTTTTGTGACTGCTTCAATATCCCTCTGATTGCTCTAGTTGATGTGCCTGGCTTCCTTCCTGGAACCAATCAGGAGTGGGGAGGGATAATCAGGCATGGGGCGAAGCTACTCTACGCTTTTTCAGAAGCTACTGTACCCAGGCTCACTGTCATAACAAGAAAAGCCTATGGTGGGGCCTACGATGTAATGAACAGTAAGCATATAGGAGCTGATTATAACTTCGCCTGGCCAAGTGCAGAAATTGCAGTCATGGGGCCTGAAGGGGCCTGCGACATAATCTTCAGGAGGGAAATATCACAGTCCGAAAATCCCGAGAAGAAAAGGGATGAATTGGTGGAAGACTACAAGAAGAGATTCTCCAATCCTTACATAGCAGCGTCAAGAGGATATCTTGATGATGTCATCGAGCCCAAGGAAACAAGACAGAGATTGATATCTTCTCTCATGTCTATTTATAGAAAAAGAGAAAGCAGGCCAATTAGAAAGCACGGCAACATTCCAGTTTGATCTTAATTTTCAGATGATATTTGTGCGCACTGCAAACATATTCTAAATTTGAGTAACCAAGTAAAGGTAACTGCCAAGATGTGAGGGAAGCTGATGTTGTGGATAATTCTAAATTACTTTTAGGAGAAGGAGCACTGGATTCAGTGCTTCTGCACGGATCTAAAGTGCATAAGTTTTAAACCTTCCCTGCATCTTTTCTTTGATGTTTGCTCAAAAAAGTGCTCATAGCTAATAGAGGTGAGATTGTGATAAGGGTTGCAAAGACCTGCAGAAGATTGGACTTTCGGCCGTGCGGCATTTATTCTGATGCCGACAAAAATTCTCTACACGTTAGGCATTGTGACGAAGTACTGAGTATTGGGGGATCCTCTCCTTCTGAAAGTTACCTTAGGATGGACAAAATTATTAACGCGGCAAAAAGGTTAGGCTGCAACTTCATACATCCTGGTTACGGATTTCTAGCCGAAAACCTCGAATTCTCGGAGCTATGCAGAAAAGAAGGTATAATTTTTGTAGGGCCGTCTCCCGAAGTCATGAAACTTTCGGGGGACAAAGTGAGAGCAAGGAAAGTTGCTTCAAGAGTCTCTACTGTAGTTGAAGGAGATGAGGTCTCAAAGGAAAGTGATGCTTGGAATCTATCTGATAAGATAGGCTATCCAATGATACTAAAACCCGCAAAGGGAGGCGGTGGCAGAGGTCTTAGAATAGTGAGATCTGCTGATGAGTTGAAAGTGGCTTTCACGTCTTCTAGAAATGAAGCAATAATGAGCTTTGGGTCGGATAGGATATACATTGAAAAATATATTGAGAATCCCAGACACATAGAAGTGCAAATTCTTGGAGACAACTCGGAAATAATCCATCTGGGAGAAAGAGAATGCTCTGTACAGCGACGTAACCAGAAGCTTATTGAGGAGACACCTTCGCCTGCTTTGACAAATGAGACCAGGGAGAAGATAACGGAGACTGCTATTGCTGTAATGAAGGAGATGAAGTACAATAATGCGGGCACAGTAGAATTTCTTTTTAAAGACGGGGACTTTTACTTTATGGAAGTTAATTCGAGAATACAAGTTGAACATCCAATAACCGAAGAGGTCACAGGGATCGACATAGTGGCAGAACAGCTTCATATATCCTCCGGCGACGGTTTGTCAATAAAGCAGATAGATGTAAAGCCAAGAGGGCATGCTATAGAATGTCGAATAAATGCTGAACATCCCATAAGCTTTGTTCCTTTCCCAGGTACTGTTAAACAATTTGTCCCCCCTAAGGGCAAAGATATCAGAGTGGATACCTTTCTGTACCCCGGATACTCTATCCCACCTTTTTATGATTCGCTTGTAGCTAAGCTGATATGCTATGGCCAGAATAGGGACGATGTGATTGGGATGATGAAACATGCACTTTTCTCGTTCAGAATTTCAGGTATTCCAACTACAATACCCTTCCATATTTCGGCTTTGAGCGATAAACGGTTTCTGGATGGAAATTACGATACGTCCTTTGTCAATGAATTAAGACCATTTTCTTCGAGAGGTGGCGAAGTTGCCGCAGCAATATTATTTCAGCTGCCAAAAAAGGTCCATTTTCTAAAAAAGTCGGAAGAGGAAGATCTCTGGATGAAAAGCAGATTCAGCTGGACTCAAGTATTCGATCGAGATGGTTCTCTACTCTCATCACACAGGTGGGATAAATGAAGATCGAAGTTAACGGGAATAACTATGACATAGAGATAATTGGTGATAAAGCAAGGGTTAATGGTAACGAAATAGATGTAAAATTAAGTGAAGACGAAATTGGAATTGGAGGAGACATTTTTCGTTTGGATTTCGTGGAGCAGGGGGAGCCTTCATTCATGATAATAAATGGAATGACCTACGTGGTCTCAAGAGGACTCGCAGATAACTCATTATTTAAGGACATAAAGAGTCCCATGAGTGGTAAAATAGTAGGTGTTTTTGCAAAAGCAGGAAGTCAAGTTAAAAAAGGACAAGTGCTCGTAGTCCTCGAGGCGATGAAAATGGAGAATCGAATCAAATCTCCAGTGAATGGAAGTATAAAAGAGATCAAAGTCTGTGACGGACAGTCCGTAATGAAGGGAGAAGTTCTTGTAATCTTTGAATGATGTTCCGACAGTTCATTTCAAATAGCAATTTATCAAGAAAAAAAGACTACATTATATTCATAAATTTAGATTGTTTCTAAGCATAAATAAATATTTACAGAAACCAATTGATATACAGGCTTTAGTTAACTTAATTAAACAAATGTTATATACGATGAAAATAGTTCAAACGTTGTTGTTCTCAAATCTAATAACACATTGCATCATTTTGTCGATGCTGATAGTGTCTGTCTTTTCAATTGGAATGACAACTACATTGCTTAACTCAGCGTATCAAGAACAAAAATTTGCCGCAGGATTAGACGGAAGTCAAGAAGTTCCACCCAATACTTCCACAGCAAAGGGATGGGCCTGGTTTAGGCCAATGGGCGATACTGTGTCGTATAAGGTAAATGCAACTGGAATAGGCAAAGTGAGTATGGCTCACATCCATGACGGAAAATTCGGAGATAATGGAGACCCAGTAGCTATGCTGCAAATCAAACAGTCAAGTGGGCCAACCTTGGCAGAAGGTAACATTACTTCATCAGATTTGATGGGTTCAATAGCGGGAAAGAGTGTTTCTGAACTTGTTGCCAAAATGCAAAGCGGAAAAACATATGTCAATGTTCACACCGATGGCAATCCTAATGGAGAGATCAGAGGACAGATAACAACTGAAAATAATAACTCAGCTGAAAATAATGATTCATCTGGAGGGGCAGTAAAAACTTTTTTGAACGAAACAGGCAAAATCCTGGCTAACGTGCCCAGTGAAGCTAATGAATTATTGAGCGGCAGATCTGAATCAGGGGAGAACGATACACTTGGTAATTAAGGATGTGCAGAAAGATCAACATCACTTTAGCATAGCGCTGTCAGAGAAGATTTAGCAAGTACGACCACCTAAACGTCTTACATTTTTGCTACTTGTATCAAATCATTTATGTAACCCAGGCAAAATGATCTTGAATATGAATTCATTCGATCACAAACTAGTATTCTTGTTAGGTTTGATTATCATTTTTTTCCTAGTGACTGGGATTAAAAGTGATTTTGTAACTATTACTGCATCAACAGAAGGGAACTTTACTAATACGACTATTGTGAATCCCGGTCTAAACGGATCGAATAAAAATCAGACTAACATGGACACAACTTTGAACAACAGTATAAAACATGTCATAATCATAATTATGGAAAATAAGGGATACACACAGGTGATTGGCTCCTCAGACGCACCTTACCAAAATGAACTTGCTAAAAAGTACGCTTCTGCTTCAAAATATTATGGAGTTTATCCAGATTCGTTACCCAATTACATATCAATCATAGCAGGATATCCTTACCTCACTCAGGACAAAGACCCCGGAACTGTGGCACCCTTGAAGGAAATCCCAATTACAAACCTTCTCCAGTCAAAGAACCTCACCTGGAAGGGCTATTTTGAAGATATGCCAGAGGTTTGTCATCTTAAAGATTCAGGAAAATCTGGATATATTGCACATCATAATCCTTTCGTATACTTCGATATTAGAAATGATGATAGATGCGAGAGTACCGTAGGATTGGACAACTTTTTCAAAGATCTTACTAATCAAACACTTCCTAATTTTTCGTTCATAGTGCCTAATAACATACATAATAGCCACGACTCCACCGTCGCGGATGGAGATCATTGGTTGTCGGCATTTGTACCTAAAATAATCAACTCTACAACTTTCAACAATAGTGCACTGTTCATAGTCTATGATGAAGGTCAGAAACATGACAAGTCAGGTTTTGGAAATGGGACATACGCAGTCAAAGGAGGCCGATTACCTTTAATTTTAGTGTCTCCATTTGCAAACAACGGATATATCTCCGCGATTGAATACACTCATTACAATCTCCTGTCCACAGTTGAAAAAATCTTCAATTTGGGAAATCTGGGTAAGGGCGATGCGGTATCAAAACCCATGATCGATCTATTTGTGACATCAAAGTCTTAAGTGTTCTTAAGTAGCAAAGGTAATTATAGTAATTGCAGGACGAGTTGGTGGCTTGAGCTACTAAAGAAAATGGGATATGCTACAGATATGCCGTTTTGAATTACATGCATCGAGTGTCGATGGAGTAGCAGCATCAGCCATCATAATAAAGAAAAAGCCGAAAAGACTTTAGTAGACAGATTCACTAGTTGACCTTCTGATTTCTGAATTTGTTGGATGACAAAGCTAGGTAGTATGTACTGATGGAGTGGTAATGATAGAAGACACAGCATTGACAAGAATGGACACATTTGAATTATTGAGACACACGATGAGAAATTGCGAGGAGTAATAAGAAACGTCATTTTCGGATATGCAGGCGCTGGGTGCTGAGAACTATTATGATGTTTTTGTTAAATTTATTGTTGGGGAGATGGTCATGCTAAGAGATGACCAAGATCAAAGATATACCTCTGTAAATCTGTTGTCTAAACTCAGTAGGATCGGACGTACTCGGAGGAATCTATTCATCTATGTCATTAAAAATTTTGATTGCTAGGCAATACTCAAATCATAGAAACTCAGACCTGAACTTACTTCTAGAAAGTGGTGAAGTTCTTCCAGTCAAAAGTTGGAAAACGATAGGATATGGGGGGTGGTGTTGCAGAAACTTTGTTGCACGATTTTTGGAATAATAAGTGCTTAAACATGAGAGAGTTCGCGAAACTAAGCCCTGATACTAATGGGCAATTCTTTGCTAACTTCACGGTACCCTCGTCAACATTGGTTAGACCTGTTCCTGTGGTAGCCACCCAAGGTGAAAATCTGGCTTCATCAACATTTGAAGTGACACTCGCATCATCTTCTATTCTTGCATCAACAACTCGAAGCAACGGTACTTCATTTGGTGATCCAATCAATGAGTCAAACCAAAACAGGAAACGCCTAAGTTGCCACGCAAAGCTACAGCTGAACGATTGGAGAAAGTAATATCAACAAAGATATCTGCTAAGAAGTTTGAAATGCTGAAGAATATGCAAGAGCAAAATTCAAAATTACAGTTTATTCTCTCTAATTCACTAAAGTTATAAGGAGATTGTTTGTCTGTGGATTAAATTCGAATTAGTTTTACTTTTTTAGCTTTAGCCACAAAATCAGTTTTCTCTGTCAAGTATTTGAATTCGAGAGTTACCAGTATCAGTGACATAAATTTGATCCCTATTTCCTGTAGCAATATCTTCAGGTTCATTTAGTTGTTCTGGTCCTTTGCCGGAACTTCCCCAACCTGTCAAATAGTTTCCCATAGTATTGAACATTTGAACTCGAGCATTTATTTTATCTATAACGTATACATAGCCATTATCGTCAACTGCAATACCAGGTGCGGTTTCGGAGAATTGTCCTGTGCCGTTTCCAAAAGATCCCCACTGTTTGACAAAAGTATCATTATTATTATTAAACACTTGAACCCTGTGATTTTTCATATCAGTTACGTAGACATTATTAGCTGAATCAATGGCTATACCGTGGGGTCCATCGAATTCGCCTGGTCCTGTGCCTCTTGATCCAACTGTTCCTATAAATATGCCATTGGAGGAGAACTTTAGAATCTGGTTTCCGTTCCTATCTGTCAGGTATGCGATTCCCATCGAATTTACTGCGATTTGGTGCGGAGATCTTAAGGTGTCACGGCCACCCGTCCCGTTGTATCCCCATTTTGTGATAAATGTACCATTGGAATAGAATTTTTGAACTCGATGGTTGTTCAATTCTACGGTATATACGAATTTACCTTCGGGATCTAAATTCACATCATGCAAACCCAAGAATTGGCCGTCGTTAGATCCAGCAGAACCCCAACTTGTGAGAAAAGTTCCGTTCGGATAAAATTTCTCTATACGCTTATTTCCAGTATCTCCCACGTAAATGTTACCAAAACGGTCTACTGCAAGGCTATGGGGAGATTTGAATTGTCCATCCCCAGATCCTTTAGATCCGAGCTGCTGTTTGTATTTAATTTCTGGGTCTTGAGCATAAACATTGTAAAAGCCTGCAATACCTTGATAATTGATTATATTAAACACTGCAAAAATAATGACATAAAATAATATTTTCTTGCGCATGTCTATTAATCCTCCAAACATGTTTCCGAAAAATAAATGTATATTTTGAGCTCACGAGCCCTTAGCCTATCTTTCAAAAGACAGCTATTCGTAGTTATAGCACGTATACGAGGGAAATGACGAAAAAGTGTTGGAGTCGAAAAGTCTGTAACCGTTAATTCAAAAATGAATAAGCATTTTATATTCAATTCCTATCCCTGCTCATGCTATTTGTCCGCTATACTATAAGATTTTGAAAATCAGATCCCATATCATCGATATGTGTCATTTGTCGGTCCAAGGATATGATGACAGTGGGAGTACGAAGTTTATGCGCACAGAGAAGAATAAGCGGCAAA
>JBBRRH010000109.1:0-10643 GCA_038201105.1 Nitrososphaera sp.
GATTTATAAATGTTGAATTATAGGGCAATATATAATCAGATAATCCAGAATCAGTTCTCGTAACGACCTAAAAGATATATCGTCACGAACCGTATCCAGTGTTATACAACATTCTTCTTTAAAAATCAAGAAAGCATTCAGTTAACCTTAGAGTATCAAAGTCCTCTTGCTTAAAAAGTATGTTACATATTAACTAACAAGAAGCATGATCTGTGGTGTTTGTAAGTTACAAGTACCGTAGCATGTCAGAAAGGAACATCTTATCAAATCTCATAAACTAGGCGCACATTTGGTCGCCTGGATCATACAAACGGATAACGAGCTTATTGCATTAGAACCGAAAATAAGAACACATCAATGAAAATTAGGAATTCCTTAATTAGCAAAAGGGTTAAAGCTCAAACTAAGATTGTCAATATTACTTCCGATCCAAATTAGGACCAATAGTTTGGCCATCGGACGACATTTGAGTTACGCGTATCCGACTGAAGAATGGCGATTTGCCTCAGATTCAGGAAGAGACTTGTAGGTCATTTTTGTATCCGTTTCATTAATATCTTACAGAAAGACAGAATTTGATTTTCAAAATTATATTACAGACGGCAGTGTATTGCATCTCACCGACCGGTCTATAGAAGCAAAGTTAGAAATGTGGCCTAAAGTTTGAAATGTAAAAAGAAAAAAAGGAGTTAGCTGACCACGACTTTGCCCTTCATCCATGGATGAAGGGTGCAGTAAAAGTCGAATGTTCCCGCGGTACCGAATTGGTGTTGGAACTTTTTTCCTGCAGCGAGGTAGCTTGAATCAAATTCGGTTCCGGAATTTCCAGATTCTGCACTTCCGGAGGTAACTGTATGCAAGGTTGAGTCGCCATTAGTCCATGTAACTGTAGTTCCAGTTGAAACGGTCAGGGTTTCAGGTACAAAAAACTTTCCATTGCTTGGGACGGAGGATCCAGGTGAAATTGTTACAGAATCACCGGCTGATGCACCGGTGCCGTTGCCCGTCATATTACCAGACATAGTTGTTGCGTTGCCCGTCATATTACCAGACATAGTTGTTGCATTACCTTGCACATTAGCCACGTGCAGCTGACCTGCCAGAAGAGGACTAAAAGCCACTCCTGCTATCAGGACAGCACCAATAATAGCTGTCAAAAAGAGATTAATCATGGACTAGTGCTACATCGATTTCATATTAAAACCTTTGAATCTCCCACTATAGAGAGAAACTATAGACAGTATTTCCAAAACAATATGATTCCGCTATCTAATTCTGAAGTCGTCAGTCACATAACTAATCCAATTTTTTTTTGAGAGTATCTCGAGCCCGTTTAGTTATTTGTAGTCGTTACCAAAGTATCATCACTCTGGAATTCATGATAATTATTTCAAAAGTCCGTGAGTATATTTATTTTCTGCTAGATCTCTCTTCTTTATGGCAGCAGCTTCAAAATATTCACCTCCGAACTGATGGCCATTTATGTACATAATTAGCTCTTTCTTATTGTAGAAGCTGACAAAGTATAGATTAGCTGGCATTTGAAATTACGGCCATCTTAATAGAAAATTAATATGTTCATAATGGCTTTCTATTTTATACTGTATTGAAAGCTCATGCTTCCATTAATCTTCCGTTGCATGGAGGATTCGCTCCCCCATATCTACTGAAGAGAATGAAGAAATTATCTTATGCAATTTCAAAAGTCATTGTAAATGAGTACGGCCAACATGAATTTTTGAGGAGGTTGGCTGATCCTCTGTGGTTTCAAGCTTTTGGATGTGTTTTAGGTTTTGACTGGCATTCATCAGGGGTTACAACCGTGGTAACTGGAGTTCTAAAACATTCTCTGAATGAAGACGTTCACGGTGTTTCTATTGCAGGAGGAAAGGGAAAGAGATCTAGAGAGGCAAAAAACGAAATACCAAATCTTGCTGAAAAACACTACAATCTTTCTTCGGCTAAAATGGAAAATTTATTGTACGCTAGTAGGATGGCAGCAAAAGTGGACAATTCTGCAGTACAGGATGGTTTTTCGTTATATCACCATGTAATCGCATTTGACGATGAAGGAAACTGGACAGTAGTACAACAGGGAATGAATCGCACTTATAGAATGGCAAGGAGATATCATTGGATTTCAGATACTGTGAAAAGTTTTACTTCCGAACCCCACGCTGGCATCATAAGCAACTTCAAAAACCCAAATACCTTGGATATGACTTCTATTGATTCTGCAGAAAATCAAAAAATCTCAGTTGAGTTAGCAACAAGCAACATTGATAATGTAAAGTCGTCAGTCCGCAGAATTATAGTGGATTATAGTCCCCAACTGAATGATATCACACTGGACAAGTGGATTGCGGGAGATAACAACTTCCATAAGGATATACCCGTATCGGACTCCATGAAAAAAGTCCAGAATTCTGAACATTATGAGATGCCCCGTAGATTAAACTGGGATGTATTTAGAAAAATTTATGATATTCAGCCAAAAAATTATGAAGAGTTAATTTCTATTCCAGGAATTGGTCCCGCAGCCGTAAGAGCGCTTTCGCTTATAGGAGAGATAATTTTTGGAACGAAGGCATCGTGGCATGACCCTGTAAAATACAATTTTGCACACGGTGGGAAGGATGGGGTACCGTATCCAGTGGCTCGTAAGACATATGACAAGTCCATAGGTTATCTTTCTTCTGCGATAGAAGGAGCCGAAATTGAAAGGCAGGAGAGAGTTCAAGCTTTAATGAAATTAGCAGACTATTCAGCTCGAATGTTTAACTCCTAAACCAGATTTCAGTAGAGGCAACTATACAAGTTACTAATTGGAATTACAATCAACTGAAATTTTGGATATAGCGCCCTTTCTGTTAGTAGTTTTCGTAACTCAAAACAAAATTAACTCTTAGACTCTTCGTTATCCCATGAAAACAGATCTTAACCTTTCATGACTCCAAAGGCGAAGCCCGCAGCCAAGCCTCCTGTCAGGGGTATGCCCAAATTCCCGCTTATAGTAGAGATCTGTCCCACGTCCGTTAAGGAATGAGCTAGAGTTGTTACAGTCCACTGTGACATTTCCTGGAGTCTATCCCAATTTACGCTTATGAGATTTTGCGAAAGAAGGTACATTAGCGATCCAAAGAATACACCAGCTATTACAGCAAGGATCTTAAATACGCGTTTGACTGCAAACCCAACAAGGAATCCGATTAGTCCACCCGAGCCCATCGAGAACAAAGTTGGTGAAATATTTTCGATACTCAAATTACTTAACTCAAAGTATTTCTGATCATATATTTATCTGTTGCATTATTTTATAGGTCTAGTATTTTACTTTGCAAAGGAACATAACTACTAATTTAGTTTATCTCGGGGATTACCGGATTAGCGTTTGGACTTGCCCAATACAAATACAAGATTGAGATTATCATCAATTGAGTTGTAGTCACTGACTCCAATTTGGCACTGCAAAAGAAGATGGAAAAAGTATAGTACCGCAGCAATGATATACCTTATGGAACAGGAGGATCAGAGATCGCCATATGATTGAATGGTTTAATCAGACGTACTTATCATAGTTCCGTTGGGCGTGACTATAACTCAACCCGGGGGTCTGGTCCACCCCCCCTATGCCGTAGATCGTACCGTTAACTTCTTCTGGCTTGCAGTTGCTAATCGCGATCCTGAGTCCAACTGACAGCTTTTGGAGGATAACCTTCGTTTAGGTTAACTGTCTTACGAGATGAGTCTTGACCACCAATCACATATAGAAGGTCGTAGATGAAATTGGCGGTTAATTTCCCTCTAGAAGCAGTCATCGATTTTATTTTTTTCCATTCTTCTGTCGAATGATCGTAAATGAATCATTTATTGGTGGAAGTCCTTTGACCCTCAATAGTAATGCGCCCCCTAACTACAAAATATTTACTATTATAGGCAGAAGTGGCAGCATGATCTGTTCTTTCGGGCAAAAAAGAACCCTACCCAACTATCTGTTTGCGGATAATAAACTCCCACTTCATCTGTTGTTTTACCACTCTCGTCGTCGATAACAGCACTAACAACTTCCGTCCATGCTGCTGTTGACATACCTGCTCCGCTGGGTCCAAGTTTGTCACCTTGTTTATTACGATGGTGTAATTACTGCAAGAATTGATAAACCAAAAATGGAAAATATGATTCCAATAAAGTAAATTGTATGACGGATCAATAATATTACGGAAACCCGCCTATTTTAAATGTCTGTATGCATTATAGGCAAATAAAGTGATTCTACATTTTCTTTAAGGAGAACAGTTGAACCAACGAAAATAATATTTTTGAGTCCTAAAAAATTAGGCAAGAAATTCGAAAATGATATCTTTCTATCAAATATAAAAAAAATGGAAGGGTCTATCAATTCAAGTTGGACGAGAAAAGTGATAGTATGGTTCTTATAGGTACACCTGTATACGACGTCGCAAATTCCGATCCGGATGAAGAGACAAATCAGTTGATATTCGGATCAGGGTTTAGTGGAAGATCTAATAGGATATTGGAGCCGACGGATATTTATATGTTCTCTGATTTGGTAAATATATGACATATAGAATATCTTCTAGCTAGGCAGCATAAAGGGATAACATTATGATGACTATTTATTGTACCCGTGAACGCGACGTAATAATCTTAGAAATAATTTTCCATGAGAATTGCCTCTTTTTAAGTAATAATGTAACGAATATTATATATGATTGCTAATTTCAATTGTAAAAAAAGTGCAACCTTATAGAGGCAGAACAAATTACACGGCTGTCACATTCAATCTGCGTGAGCGGACCTGGGAAAATAGAGACCGCACCTACTCCAGTTACACAGAAGCAAATTACACTCATAGAGATGTGAGAAATGTGATAATGCGTTTGCAACTTACAAACGTCTTAAAAGCCATAATTGAATCCCATTCATATTAGAGTTTTATCCACCAGCCTTCTTATATTTAACTACGAATCTCTTCCGAAGGTCCAAAATTCATGTGTGCTAGGTGTGGGCTTTCTGTTTGGAATTTGCATTGTATTAAAGAGGCTTTCAACTTCATCGATCATCTTAATCATCGATACTGGTTTTTGTAAAAATCTATCAACGCAGTTGCATTCTTGAAATAACCCGTCTTGGATTTCAAATGCGCGTATCAGAATTCTTATAACCGTTGGCCCAATATTTTTTATTTTACTTAATAATTCGATTCCAGTCATCCCTGGCATCCTATAATCTGAAATTACGACCTTGTAATGCTCATGGTTTATTTGAAAGTGTTCCAAAGCCAAATTTGGATCAGAAAAAGCAAATACCTCAATTCCATCGATTTGACTCAAAGCATCTTTAAATAAGTACACGAGGTCAATTTCATCATCAATTACAGCTACATACACTGGAGGTTGACTCCAGTGAAGTGTATAACCATGTCATATAGAGGACTTGGCACCCACTATACGAACAACAAAATGATCAAATGATGGTGTATTAGTCCAGACTTTAAAGGGAGGATCAAGCGATATTGTGGATTATACAAAATATAACGGACAGAATGGCCGCCTACTAAATGTTCTTAGTGTAGTAAAGGGTAAAAGTTCATTTTTATTATCTTATTCGAATAACAAGCAGGGATTCTACAAGTTACTTCCAGTTGTCTCTGAAATAATGAAGTCAATCGTAATTCTAAAGTAATCAAGTTTCGTGAATAAATTGGCCGTAAAGTATTTCTCGTTGTAGTAATCGATAGTTGCAGTACCTCCACTTTAAAGTCCTGTCAGGTTTTCAGTTAGCAGTCAAATAGATTGAATGCTTAATTACAATCCTCGCCTATTAAGTTTAGAATGTAGATGAACCACGAGGAATATTAGGTATACTTTACGAGAAATTCTACGAGTATGGAGAAAGACCACTCTTAACTGATAATGTTATCATTGAGCTGAATGCAGGTATGGATTCCATCAGGGTTAATAAAGATATAACATATCTATGTTGCAAGAATCTAATTTTGGGATGCGAAATGCTTGGGGACGAACAATATCCCTCACATATCAGAATAAGCGAAATTGGGATAGATTTTATTGAAAGAGTAATGAGCCACACCATTGACAAGACCCAAGACGAAGCAGTCAAGCAAAAATTGAACCTTATTTTGAATGATCCTAATCCATCGTCAAGGATAAGAAGATTTTTGGATTTAACGAACAGTTACTCAAGTCACGCCGAGCTGATTATGAACGTAGTAAGGAACTTGCTTAAACAGTCGAATTCAAAATCTTTTTATTTGAGTTCTGTTTTTGGTTTTCTCATCTCTGTTGCTATTTGTTGACAACTACATAAGTAAATGATGTGTCTGCCCTATCCAGCGGCTTTAGATGATGTTTAAATTAATAATTACAAATTAAAAAAAATCATATTTTACAATTGTTTACGCTTCCTTTCTTTTTTGAATCTAAGATGGCTAACGTAACTGTCATTGTTTTACACGGGGTTTCTGTGTCCAATTGCATCATGATGGTGCACTCATCCAATTGCATTTTCAATTCTAATAACATCCACTCCATTTTGACAAACACTAGTAAGGTTATACGAGACGCGACATTATGACAACTACTTTCATTGTCGATCAAAGCTGATTGGGTTATTTGAGTATAATGTATTATTCACAGCTGCTCCTTCTTCTATGTGGAGGGCATCAGAGGGATCTGGAATATTTTCGATGACATTGTGATGTATTGTATTACCGAATGACTCCTTGTCCAAATCTATTCCCCGACTACTATCTGATACGAGATTATTGTAAATACTGTTGTTGTGTGATTCGGATATGACTATACCTTTCTCTTCGTGGGTAACCATGTTATTTCTAGCGACAGAGTCATACATGTTTCTACTGAACATTACACCCATCTTGGTATTGTTGTACACTGTATTATTTTCTATTATTATGTTATAACAATCCAAAGAACAAATAATACCTATTCCCCCGTTGTCATATACTGTGTTATTTCTAATTAGCATATCATGAGTTCCAGTATGTGGGTCAAGACCGTAGTGTTCATTATTATGCATAGCATTATTCTCTATAGTAATATTGTCCACTCCGTTTGAATAAAAGCCAAAGTATAGATTATGTATGTCATTATTTTTGATTATACTTCCAGCTCCACCGAAGTAAGTGATACCAACCACAGGCTCCCCATTAACTCCTCCTTCATAACCAAGATATGCTAGCTCTGAGTTAGTAATGTCTGTCGTGCCCACCGCATCGGATTCAACACTGATAAATGGCCTAGGGGTACCTTTTTCCACACGGTTCTCACTAAGATCGCGATTTCCGGGATTTTTGGCGTAATCGTTCGTGGACTGATTCCAGGAAGTAATCTTTACAGAGTCGATTTTTAAACTACCGAGTACCACTAGCCCGTTTGCATTTTCTCCATCTTCCAGGGCATCGACTCCTGGCGCTTCCATCTTCAACCAGGAGACATCTGAAGAATTAACATAAAGAGTGGCATCCTCAGATACTACTAAACCTGCATTTAACAGCCAACTACCATCTTGCGTTTCCTTATGCAATATTGTTGAATCTTTCAGCTGGTTATCAATTTCTGTGAGATTTGCAGCCCCACACTCTATCGTTATTTCCCTTTTTGAAGAATCATACGTAATACAGGATGATAACTCTGCTTTAACAAAATATGAAAATAAATACAATACTATCAACAAGAGGAATATGAATAAAAATGAGATTTCAAATCTAGAGTATAACATACGAGTCTCAGAGATAGTCATTTCTGGTAGAATTTACAAGAATCTTTTTTAGATAGTCAGGATTGTCAAATACTTTTTACTTTTAACTGCTATTGGTAGCATTTTATAAGCAATTGACGAGTTAACGAACCTTGTGTTACTCTCCGTTGAGATCCACTAAAATATGATTTAGAAGCCATGTTTTCACCAAAGCCACATCAGATCCTAAAACGAAGCAATAGATTGCAACTATTCTACGGGTTTGAAGTGGGGGTTGACCCGGAAAGAGATTCTTCTTCTCTTTGTCCAATTTACGCCAATATCAATTGAACAAATCTGGAATTATTTTTTTCTTTATTATTGTGAATATCTGTTGACATTGACACTTTTCATATTTTAATACACAAACAACTCAATGTTAGTTTGCAGAGACTTTACTTCTCCCATAATCCTCCTGCCTCTATTGACTTTAACTACTCTCATATTATGTCAGGACTCGATATAACCCCTGCAATGTCTGCGACAAATAATATGAGTTCCACCATTCCATCTGTAAAAATGATATATGCAAATCATAGCTACGACATGCTTCCATTCGTAGTTCTAAATGAGGAAGGGGTAAACAAGCTAAACTTTCCCCATCTACCAGATCAGTATAAACCCGAAGTTGTGATGGCCTCAGATAAAAATTTCACTTTTCAGTTTTCTAAAACCCCTAGGGAGATAAATGCATTTGGTATTGACTATGAAGCTGATACAACAGAAGTAACACCTTTGACTAAGATTGGCAAGAATCAATTTACCTTTGGAAATGTGCATGGAATACTTACTCTTGAGGTCAGATCAATCTATGATGACGGTAGTTATGTCACGTATACATGCCTTGTTGACATAAAAAATACAGCTGCAGACGGAAACCAAGCGAAGGGCCTCGATATATTCGCTTAAGCATCAAATCCTTAAGGAAACTCAAACATTAAATAGCGAATGTCGAATTTCTCATTTAATGAGTCGATCTATATGGGAATTTATGATCTCATTTATTTTCATTTTTTCTATACTAGGACAGCCAGAATTTCAGAGTCCTGCCAATGCACAATTCATACTCAGTATAGTGTATAACGCTGATGCAGGAGGAGGTAATGCCACAATTCCACTTAATGTTTATCATCCCGATGAGATTACGACGAACCAAAGTGCCAATATAAAATGGCAAAATCCCACATTAGGCATTCAATATCCTCATACAGTTACTTTCATCCGTGCTGATACTAATCTAACGATACCAAAAATTAGTTTCAACTTGTCAAACTACTCTAGCCTCATTGACTCTAAATCTCAAAATGCACAAAATGACAAAGCTGCTGCAGTTGATGTTAATGCTGAAATTCTTCCTACTGTAATTTCTGCAAATGGTTCGATAACTTATCTGGATCCTTATGGCAATCTTGGAGGAGATGGTGCACAATATAATTTCACTGGTACAGAAAAATATGTAAACTCTGGCTTCATATGGCCTGAAGGGCATGTACCGAAGGGCTTTACAAATATAACTTCATTTACTGTTCAATTCGAGAAACAAGGAGTCTATCACTTCCAATGTCTCATCCATCCTGAAATGAGTGGCAACGTGACAGTTACCCCTCCAAATACACCAATGGGTATATCCATAAGTGATTTCGGAAAATAATTGTTGAAATATTAGAATCAAGCTCTAGTTTAGGCTGGGCGGCGTGTTCCTATATTTGCTCATATTGGGGATTTATAATGTAATTAATATTAATAACTCAAGTCATGACGAAGGAATGTGCAAAAATCACTATGCATTGCAAGTGTTATAAAATTATTACAAGCCAGTTATTTATGATATAACTCGTACCGAGTGCCCTTCCATGTCTTGTCTTCAACATTCTTTCTAGTTCATTAGTTATCTCAACGGAGATCAAGAATCCTATAAGATTCCAGATTTAAAAAATCGCGCGAAATCGAGAAAAATGATATAACTGTCCTAAATTAGTAAGAAAAGAGACGATTCGCCGAAACCTATAATATGCCTCATGGATACATAAGAATATAGGATTATTTTGTACCAAGAGATTGTTCCAATAATAGCTGAGGATGTATTCGCTATATTGGGAGATAGCCAGTCAGTAGAGATCCTTGATGCTGCATCTATAGGATTGCAGTCATCATCTAATGGCATAGGTAATCAAACTAAGAAGCAGTATTACGTAAGATTAAAACGCCTTGTGGATATTGGATTAATCGAAAAACGTCAATCTATTTACAAATTAACATCATTTGGATCAATTGTATACGAGAATCATTTGAAGACGATGAACAAGATCATGCCTAATTACTGGCAGATAAAGAGCTTTGATATTTTAAAAAGTAGAAATGATTTTCCTGTTGAACAGAAGGAGAAAATTATCCATGAATACATTGAAACTACCGGGCTAAAGGGTGTCATTAATACAACTCAACTTTCAAGTTTTAGTGTCGCAAACCGGTTTGATGACCTCATTGTTGAAGTCCTGAAAGTATTGGACAATGCCGAAAAGGAAGTTTACTTCGCAACAAGATATCATGATCCACATATCTCAACTAGGGTGTTCGAAAAAATTGGTAAAGGCGTTACAATCCACATATTGGATGGCAATCCAGAACAGATAACAGTTGGGAGCCGACTCGCTGCCATAATCAGAACCCCGCCAAATAAAGAGACTGCCGAGTTGGTTAAGAAGATTGTAAAATCTCCAAGATTTGATTTAAAAAGGCTTCCTGATTTACCCCAAAGTTTCATGGTGGTAGATGGAATCCAGGTAGTCTATGACACTGTAAATTTCATCAACCCAGAACAGTTCACGATTGCAATCTCA
>JBBRRH010000110.1:0-10585 GCA_038201105.1 Nitrososphaera sp.
TCACATCGCCTTGTTGAAAATCCCTGAAGTAATAGTCCTCTCTGAGGTCACGGGAAGATTCGATATGCTCGTCTCTGTGAATGCATTTACATTGGAAGAACTCCATAAGGTGGTCATTGAACAAATTGGAAAGATAGAAGGGATTCAAAACACAGAAACCTTCGTCCAGATGCAGCGGACAGAGAAAGAACAGATATTTTCAATTAGATAATGTATCTAGATTTTGGATTTATCGATATCCCTGAAATCAGATAAGTTAATCACGTATTATATGAGACGCTGTCAACCGCTAAGTTCAAATAGAGTTTACTGAAAACAACCGTTGATAATTTGTCCGTTATTCAGAGGAAGGTCATAGAAATAATTCAGACTTTAAAACTTGCAAAAAAAACAAGTAAGGATGACTACATGACCCACCTCCGCTTGGTGCTTCTAGGTATGGGAGTAGTCGGTGGGATAGCTTTTGTTATTAAGTTAATAGCAGAATTTTTGACCTTTTCTGGAAATAATAGATGAATTATGGATATATTGAATAAAGGAAAATTTTTCGTTAAAAACAGAAGTTTTTTTCACATGATTTCAAAATAATATTATTCGATTGAAGCAATTTGAAATGATAAAGAAAAGACAAAAGAGCCCCAAGATATGCACTATAGGCTCCCATTGCTCCCTCCAGGTACTAAAGGGTGCGAAAGATGAAGGGTTTTCGACCATTCTAATATGCGAGAAGAAAAGATACAATATTTATAAAAGATTTGCATTTATTGATCATATTTTATTTGTTGATAGATTTGAGAACATATTAGAAAAACCGTACCAAGATCGATTAAATGAGTTAGACTGCGTAATTATCCCTCATGGAACATTGATAGCTAATTTGAATTCGGATCAAATCGAAGGTATAAATGTTCCTTTCTTTGGTAATCGTTTCATTCTAAGATGGGAAGCGGACAGACTTCTAAAAGAAAAATTGATGAGAAGTGCGAGACTAAATGTTCCAAATGCCGTAAAAACGAAAAATGAGATAGACCGACTTTGTATTGTTAAGTTGCGCGGGGCTGCCGGTGGCCGTGGCTATTTCATGGCGTGGGATAAACAGAGTTTTAACGAAGGATGCCAAAGGCTTGTTAATTCAGGAGTCATAAAGGGGGAAGAGGATCTATACATACAAGAGTACATACAAGGAGTCCCAGTATTCCTGCATTACTTTTATTCCCCACTTTCAGATGAAGTGGAATTTATGGGTGTTGACAGGCGATATGAATCCGATATAGATGGAATTGCACGAATACCATCTAAGCAGCAATTGAATGTTACAATTGAACCAACTTACAATGTGATCGGAAATATTCCTTTGGTTTTAAGAGAATCTCTTCTTGAAGAAGTATATAGAATGGGTGAAAATTTTGTCAAGGCATCACAAAAATTAGTTCCGCCTGGTATACCAGGTCCTTTTTGTCTCGAAGGAGTGTACACAAAGGATGCAGACTTCATTACATTCGAATTCTCGGCTAGAATTGTTGCTGGAACAAATTTGTATATTGCCGGATCGCCGTATTCGGACTTGCTTTTTGAAAATGAAATGAGCACTGGCAGAAGAATTGCTTTAGAGATAAAGAGATCAGTTTCCAATCAGCAACTGGATAAAGTACTAACTTAAGTGTATGATTAAAACATAGATCTGCATTCGCCTTGCCTAATGATCATAAATATCACTTAATGAATAGCGGTAAAAAAATGATGAATATAATAAGAACGAGCATACGCTCCCTTGTTATTTTAATTGGTATCACTTATGTTTTGGATTATTGGTTCTATGAGATTGACTAATCCAAAAATTGAATTTTGCGAAAAGTGATTATTCGTTCTCTTTTCGTCAACACTTATCTTAATTACTTTATCATTAAGAATAGATACAGACATGGGTACGTCTCTCCATTCCAAAACACCATTGGTTATTATATCACAATTCCCCGAAAAGGATACCGTTTTATCGAGTCCGTGTAAAAGAAATCCTGGGTTATCGCTCCCGTTTGAAAACAACATGGAAATCTCTTTTGTGGGTGGTTTGTAAATAAATAGGTGAAAGTGTGGTTCATCTCCATTGATACCAACCATAGTAAAATTAGATTTGAAGTATGTTAAATTGTTATTTATGACATCTAGTCGCCACTTGCCGCCCAACACGTACTCGGAGCTAACATTGGTAATGTGATTAAGTGAGGAAAGTCTGTCTCTCTTTTCCGAAGGAGATGCAGTGATGACCGTATTTATGGTTCCTTCAACATTAAAGGAAATGTTTGATGATTGACTCCTATCAAGAACAAGTTGAAAATGGCCATCAAGAACCTGGCCTTGTGTACTTGATACTTCCGAATAAAGGCCAGAGGAAACTAATACTAGAGAAGCCATAATAGCGCATGCAATGACCAAAATTTTGGAGTACCTATTCGCAAAATTTATTTTTGCAATCATTACTAACTATTCGAATTATGTTCAAACTTAAACCTTACTTGTAAATGTCAATTAGTACAAATTTTATTCGACAGAATAAAATGAATAAGATACCCGATCTAAATAAATTACCGGTAAAACTCCATCAAAAATTACAAAAGCGATCAGGGTTAGGTAACAAGGCCTTATTTACCATTCGAACAATTTTACAATACGGGATGTGAGGTATTTCGATAACATCAATTAGCCTGTATCAAAATTAATATAATATTATGTAAAATGAATGACAGCTTTGGATAGGACATCGAATGTTTCATGCAGTAAGTCTACAATAACTGTGAATCACAAGAATCAGAAAATTTGTTTAGACCCAAGAAAAGACATGGATTGCGACTACATTTTTGTGTCGCATGCTCATACCGATCACCTTCATAGGACAAAGAAAAGAACCAAAAGCAATGCAAAAATAATTACTTCGACTGCAACATCGAGAATTGCAAATGGACGTGGGTATGAACTTTCGAATGTATGCCAAGACCATGGCTTTGAACTTTTGGACTCTGGACATATTTTGGGTTCAACTGGGCTATTAATAGAAGATGATTTGTACTATACTGGGGACCTGTCAATTCGAAAGAGGGCGTTTATGAAACCCGCAGTAATTCCCAAAGTAAAGACACTAATCATTGAATCCACGTTTGGACATGAAGACTATGTTTTTCCTAGAAACGAGAGCATAATACATAAGGCTAATATTCTTATTTCTGAAATGTATTCTCAAGGTCGACCGATCGTTTTGCTAGGGTACCCACTTGGGAAAGCACAAATCCTTACTCAACTTTTTGCTCAATGGGAACCAATTTTTGTCGAAGATTCAATCTACAAAATGAATCTTCTATATTCAGAGCTTGGAATAGATATAACTTGTCACACACCATACTCTGTGGCAGAGAATAAGGGTTCGCTATCATCCAACAAACCATGGATCCTTATTGCACCGTTAAATTCGACCAGAAATGGGTTTCTGGAGTACGTGAAGAGAAAATACGAACCAACAACTGTTGGTTTTAGCGGATGGGGCATTAAGCCAAATTTCAAATACTTGTTAGGACTAGATCATTGCTTTCCGTTTAGTGATCACTGTGATTATAACGATCTCATATCATTTGTAAAAAGATGTAGCCCTGAAAAGGTCTACACATTTCATGGCTTTATCGACGAATTCGCACATACTCTTCGATGCCTAGGATTTGATGCTACCTCACTCAAGAATAAGCAGGAACTAGAAGGATATGCTACGGAATCAATGGTGCTAACAGATTATTTTGAGAATATACCGAAATCTCAGGACATTTAACTGCCCAGCAATATACCCTATTTTTCCTGGTCTCTGAAATAAGGTATCACCTTTCTTCCAAACAATTCGATGTTCTTGAAATAGCCCTCACCCCAGAACCTAATGATAAAATGATTTGTGCCAGCTTCAATGAATCTTTCAAGCATTTCTATAACATCATCAGGTCTTCCAACACCAATCGCCGTTCTGGCAACGATATCAGGTATTTTCAATGCAGCTTTTTTCATTTGTTCCATTAATTCAGGTTTGTTCATAGCATATTCTGTGAAGTACCTACGAAAATCAAATTCTGAATCTTGTTGAATATTGTGCACGGTAAGCAACTCGGGCTTGTACAAGCTTACCTTAACAGCATTCTTCATTTTATTCCAAGCTTCTTCTCCATCCTCGGTAAAGTAAACATCCACATCGTTTGCGAACTGGAAGCCAGATAGATCTCTTCCTATTTTTCTTGCGTTTTCCCTAATTACATCCGCATGGTGCTTGAATAATGCCGGAGTATATCCAATGGGTATCCATCCATCCCCGTATGCAGCACAAAGTCCAAGTGTCTTAGGAGCTCCTGCCGCGATATAAATTGGAGGGTGCGGTTTTCTTATACTTTTTGCTTGAAGACAAGCATTAGTCAATTTGTAATATTGTCCGTTATAGTCAACTCTGTTATCAGGATCAGAATTGAACAATAATTCTATAAGTTCTAACTGCTCTTTGAATTTTGTAACAGGTTTACTAAATTCAATCCCAAAATCCACGACGTTCTGCGCCTCTCCGGCACCTATTCCAAGGATTGCTCTACCGTCTGTTAAACGATCCAGTGTAATAGTAGACAAAGCTATGGCCGATGGATGTCTTCTTATTGCGTCAGTCACACATGTACCAAGCTCAACCTTTCTAGTTATCGCCCCAATTGCTGCAAGTAGCAACCATGCGTCATTCACAACAGCATTCTTCCACTGAGGAACGTTAGAATGGTCCATTGCCCATATTGAGTCATAATCCAAACGATCAGCAATCTGGCATGCTGTCATGATTTGGGTTTCATCGAGTCCCAGTCTGGCCACATTTAGGCCTTGAGTAAAACCAAATTTTGTCGTCATTTTAAGTATTGAATCGGTATGTATACCGTCAGTATATATAGATTGTAAGGATTTGTTTTGTTACATTTACCAGCTTAACAACCGATGGTTAGCCAACGTTATATGTTAGACTTAAAACAACGTAGACGCATGCGAATGAATCAATAGTAATTCGCGAATGTGTACTCAGTTAAGCCTCATTATAAAGAACCTTTATATAGTTAGCAAGGAAAATTTAGGTCTACCTATGCTCCTGCCTTCTGAAATTGAATCGAAATCATTGATCCCAGCGGTTAGGGCCATATTAGCGAAAGTGCTAGTCAAAGAAAAAGGGCTAAAGGAGGAGGAAGTGGCTAGACTGTTGGGTATTACACAGGCTGCTGTCAGTAACTACATACGAGGTACACGAGGAGACGTGGAATTAATTTCTAAATTAAGTTCTTTTCAGCAGATCATGAGAATGATTGAGGATATTGTGGAAGATCTTTCGTCACAAAGAGCATACACAGCGGGAACACTTTCAAAGTTTATTGCTTTATGTAATTACATGCGTTATTCCTTTATAATCTGTGATGTCCATCATAGTCTTGAAGGAAACATAGACGAAAAGATTTGCGAGCAATGCAAGATTATTTTGACTGAGACTGGCAAGTGAGAGGGCTAGCCGGTATTTTCGCAATACGAAATTAATCAGGCATAGACAGTAACTACCTGATCATTCTTAACGCCACATCTAGCACATCCACACCATTTAAGCATCCCAATGTACCCCGTGACGCGTCCGACTCGGTGAATCTTTTGCTACCATCCTTTTTCACTAAATTTCCTGATATTAGGAGCGGGATTGGATCATCGCTGTGAGCTTTTGCTATACATGGGGTGGAATGATCTCCAGAAACTATTATCGTGGGATTAGTTAGAGTTGGATCTCTTAGCAAAGGTCCAAAGAACCTTTGATCTATGCCTTCAATGCTTTCTTTCTTACCCACAGCATTGCCGTCATGACCGTACTCGTCCGGTCCTTTAAGATGAACGTAGACTAGATCAAACTTCCTGAGCAGTTTACCAGTTTCTTCGGCCTTAATTTCATAGTCATCTATGCCACCGGCAGAAAAAAATTCCATTCCCAGCGTCCTCGCTATCCCTAATTCGACAGGCATGTCAACAACGCATGCTGCTTGAATTCCGTATTTTACATTAATTGGTTGAAGAGATGGTAAATTATTACCAGGGTCCCGAAGTAGAATAATGTTCATTGGTCTTTTGTTTTCTGTAATACGCCTCAAATTCACCGTATGGTTTTTCGCGAGCAAGATACATTGTTCTGTGAACTCATTAACTATTCTTGCCGATACTATGGAAGATTCGGAGTTATCCTCGGCTTCACAATTTTTTACATGCATATCTTTGACGAATGTCTTGGAAATTCCTATCCCATCGATTCGGTCGTACGCGGGATCAGTGTTTGTTATTTTTGCGGATAATGGAATCTTGTTGTGCCTCAGTCTTACGATCACCCTATGTGCAATTGTTGGAATTATTTTTACGGAGACTTCTGGATCACTAAATTTTATATTTCGTTCAAGATATTGACACAATTCTTTCGCTTCCTCTTTTTCGATTATCCTGCCGGCCCTTCTGTCAATTATCTCCGTATTAAGACCCAGAGTTGCGAAATTTCCTCGCAGTGCAAGATCCCCATCCTTGAAATCTACTGCAGATCCAATTATTTCTATTACCCCTCGTCCCACATATTTTTCTCCTTTGAAATTGTAACCTAGCATATTGAATACAGCAATGTCTGATTGGGGCGCTACTCCTTTTCCAACGCTGATAACTTGTCCCATAGACCCATTTTTTGCAAGACTATTCAAGTTTGGAGTTATGGCAGCCTCAAGTGGAGTAAGTCCATTCAAATCAGGATGCGGTAGGTCTCCGATTCCATCCAGCAAAACGTAAATGATCTTCAAATCTTTGGCGGTGCTTGTTAATCGCCAAATAAAAATTATACAGTGAACAAGATTACTCCTAAATCTAGTCATGTGAGCTCATGAGAATGGGTCAAAAGGATTAAAAAGGGCAAATTAACAGCTGACAAAGAAAGACATTGCGTGTGATTGCGATAGGAAGCAGAGTCTTTATAACAAGTTTTCAGTTGGCTGGCGTGGAGGGAATCAAAGTCGAATCACCTAACGAAGCACTAGAACAAATCAATCATCTGGGATTAGCTAATGATGTAGGACTTATTCTTCTGAGCGACGACATAGGCAAGGAAATTAGGATTTCTCTTACAAACCTAAGATCCAGGAAACCGATACCACTAATATTTGAACTTCCATCCCCTGGTAGTTCTAAAGTAAACGTAGATTACCGAGCTCTTCTTAAGCAAATTTTGGGAGTATAGAAAATCGCCGCAATAATTGCAAGAATGAAAAATCTAAGAGCAAGATAATTTCACTGTTTATTTGAATCGGGATCCGGTCTTGAACCACAACAAGTATAAATCTGATAGAAGTGTCTAGTCATGATTAACAGAATTTAGAAATTTGGTTATGTTATAACATGTTTGATTTAATCACGATCTTGGTAACGATCTTGATCGTCTTCAATACCGGAGTTATGTCCTGCTGGATATACCTTACATTTTCAATTGTTAAATCATTTCGAAATTCCCCTCGACTGAAATTTGACGCTGAACGTATTGGACCCGACCATAGAGTTAGCATTATCATTCCCGCACGAAATGAGGAACAATACATATCCAGGTGTCTAAAAAGTCTGTTGCGTCAAAAGCACGTCACCTACGAAGTAATAGCCGTGAATGATTCATCTACTGATAATACATTGAATATTATGCGCAATCTTTCAAAAGAAGACAGCAGGTTAGTTGTCGTCAACGCCCCTCCTAAACCCGAAGATTGGGTAGGTAAAAACTGGGCATGTTATCAAGGTTACATAAATTCGACTGGAGAGATTTTTCTGTTCACTGATGCGGATACGGTACACTCACCTGAGGCTTTATCAAGTGCGCTTGCGTCAATGCTTAAGGAAAAACTTGATGCCATATCGGCAGTTCCGAAGCTTTTGTGTAAAGACATCATTACCAGAGTTACACTTCCCATATTGTCAGTTTTTCTCCACTCCCGATATTCACCAGTTAGAGTAAATGACCCAAAAACGAGAGTTGGATATTTCTTCGGAAGTTTTTATTTGATAAAAAGAACTACCTACGAGTCCGTTGGCACACATGAATCAGTCAGGCATGAGCTAGTAGAGGATGGAGCATTGGGACACAAGGTGAAAGAGATGAATTTCAAGTTAAAGCTTGTTAGAGGTGAAGCCTATGTCGAGGCTATATGGGCACGTGATCCCAGAACGCTCTGGAATGCCCTTCGACGTCTCATAATCCCACTATATCACAAAGAAAAGCGCTCTGCGATTCTAATTGTCGTTACTTTATTTTTTATATTGCTCGAACCAATTATAGTATTTCCACTGTCTACTTACTTTCTTTACACTGCTTCCACGCTACTCAGTGAGTCTCTTTTTTTGCTTACCCTCGTATCTTTAATTCTAGTTGTATCAGCAGGTGTAATCCAGTCGAAATATGGATTATTGCAACGAGCCGTATATGGTTTGGGTTCTCCTGTTGGATGTGCAATTATCACGATTTGTTTTCTCTTGTCGCTCTTTGACACGAGAGGAAAAGGAACAGTGTCTTGGCGTGATCGTGATTATGAAATTGGCTAGTAATAATAACAAACTCCTAACGTTACCTAATGTTACGTTAATGATTAAATACCCTCGGCGCGAAATTTACCTTTACGTAGTCTAGGTATAGGAATGGTTGGATGAAAATTAAATGGGTCAATATAGAACATTGTTTGCCTATGCGTTTATGACGATCTCTCGTATGGATCAATTTATCCATGTATGATCCATCCTAAGTATTTATTAATCATCGTCTGGAATACTGTCTTGGATAATACTTGGAACTGCAGTCAACTACGCACAACTTGGACCTTCATAATATTGAAGAGAAAATCTTGAGCAATTCTATGTCTAAGAAGGAAATATATGATCTGACGATGAATTCAGACACCCTTTCACTGATCTCCCTTGCCCGCATAATTCGTCTTCATTGTAAACCAGGACCAATAACATATTCTCGAAAGGTTTTCATAAATCTTGTAAATCTTTGTAGAGACAAGTGTACATATTGTACATATAAGAAAGAGCCAACAGACACTGATGTGTCAATGCTGTCTCCAGAAAAAGTCCTCAAGATTGCAGAAAACGGAAGAAGGCTTCGATGCACTGAAGCATTAATCGTAACTGGTGAAAGCCCTGAACAAAAGTATCCCGAAGCTAGAAAATGGTTAAAAAGCATCGGATTCAGTTCGACTGCAGAGTATATAGACAAAATAAGTGACATGATCTTAAAAAAAACTGGACTGTTACCTCATACTAATGCAGGTATCTTGAACAAAGAGGAATTGTCAATTTTAAAAGAAACAAACGTAAGTCTTGGATGTATGCTCGAAAGCTCGTCTGAGCGTCTTCGGGGTAAGAATATGCCTCACGAATTTGCGCCTAGCAAAAATCCAAAAGCAAGAAAGAAAATACTTGAGAATGCAGGGGATCTCAAAATACCCATGACTACAGGGATCTTGATTGGAATAGGGGAAACAGTTGAAGAGATCATTGATTCTCTTTTTATGATGAAAGAAATTAATCAAAGATATGGTAATATCCAAGAGGTCATTATCCAGAATTTTGTCCCAAAATCCAATACCGAGATGCACGAAATTCCAACCCCTCCGCTTAATTATTTTATTAGGATTATTGCCATTTCGAGGATTATTATGCCCGATATGAATATACAAGTACCTCCCAATTTAAGCCCTAATAATTATGGGCTGTACGTCGATGCAGGAATTAATGATTGGGGTGGTATCTCTCCGCTTACCATCGACCATGTGAATCCCCAGTCACCTTGGCCTGACATCAAAGAATTGATGGACGTTACCAAGAGTTCAGGCTATATTTTGAAGCCTAGGCTACCGGTATATCCAGAATTCATCCTTGGCAAAAATGAGTTCATACACGACAATTTGTGGAAATATATAAGAGCGCTTTCTGGTTCAGATGGACTTGTAAGGGAGGAGTACTTGAATTGACGTCAATGTTGGAAGGGATAATGAAGAATATAGATCCGGTTGTTGCCCATATATTGAATGAAGCTCTAGATTCGAAAGATATTTCTGTCGAACAGGCAGTTGAATTATTTGATACTAGTGGTCTAGAAATAAGCGCAATTACGATGGTCGCAGACATGCTTAGAAAGTGTTCTGTTGGGGACGTAGTAACATACGTCGTGAACAGAAACATCAACTTCACTAATGTTTGCATCAAGAAATGTGGATTCTGTGCCTTCAGTAGGGACTTTAGGAATGAAGAAGGATATTTTCTTCCTGTTAAAGAAATCATAAGGCGGACAACTGAAGCATGGAAACTGGGAGCGACTGAGGTCTGTATTCAGGCCGGACTTCCACCCAAGATGGACGGTAATCTGTATGTTGATATTTGCGAGGAAATAAAAAAAGCACATCCAGAGATTCACATACACGCTTTTTCTCCTGAAGAGGTACAATATGGAGCCTATTGTTCGGGAAAGCCTGTTGAAGAGTATCTTAAA
>JBBRRH010000111.1:0-10507 GCA_038201105.1 Nitrososphaera sp.
CACTTTTACGCGCTGCAGAAAATTTACTGCCAGAAAATCTTATTTTAGAAATTTATGATATTGACGGTATTCCTCCATTCAATCAAGACAATGAGCAAAATATGCCTGTGAAGGTAAAATAAGGGGTGCTGATGCCTTACTTATTGCTACTCCAGAATATAATTATTCAGTGCCAGGAGTATTAAAAAACGCAATTGATTGTGCCTCAAGACTCTATGGAGATAATCCCTTTGACGGAAAACCCTAATGAGCGCATCTGTAGGTATGTTGGGGGGTGCAAGAGCTCAATACCATATCCGACAGACATTTGTATTTTTGAACATGTATCCGCTCAATGGGCCACAGGTCATAGTTCCATTCGCCCAGGAAAAATTCGATGCCAATGGGAAGCTGCTCGACGAGAACACTAAAAAGTTCTTGAAGCAACTGCTTCAGAGGCTTGCAGACTGGACCGAAAAATTGCGATCATAAAAGCAATAATCAATAAACAAGATGGTAGTTGACTGCGGAAAATCTTAGGTGAATCAGTAGTTTATTTGTAAAATGCTTTTCGCTGAAATGTTGTAGTTCGACTTCATTACTTGACGACCCAGGTGTATTGTTCGTAAACATATAAGAAGTAACACCTTAACTTTATCAATGCATGAGAAGAAACGATGTTATCTGTATCGGGACTTAAGGCCCAGTTATTCTCATGCCAAGATGGAAATTATCATATTATCAAGAATTTATAGCTGGTTCCCAGTATACAGTAATCCTAAAGGAAAAATGAGTAGGGAATTAGGGCTTTGTAACTAGTCCCTTCTGAAGGTCTGTGCTTCTTCTTTCGTTACTCTGAAGCGTAACTTATGGCCGTCATATGCTTCCACCCAGTTTTTGGGAAGATAAAATTTATCTTTGTCCAGTACTCCTTTCTTTGTAACCACTGTGTCGGCTTGGATTTCGTGAACCTCACCTAGGTCGTAATCCTCCATTCCACGAGCTTCTTTTTTTATGACTTCATCCCAATTAATGTTCAAACTCATAATATATTATCACACACATCAGTTATAACGGTTAAAACATTGCTATTGAATTACTTTTACGACTTTTATTTGAAACTGTAGGTCTGTCCATACTATAACATCATAAAAAGAATGTGCTCCTTGTCCATAATGACACGGGGATTTTCACAACCCAGAGATCTTCCAATCAGGGGCGGTAGAACAAATCTGTGCATGTGTATTTTTTTCTGAATGTTGAAAAATTCAAATACTACATTAATTGATTATCAAATTCTAATGTTGATGACTTTATTCGTAAAATACCTAATAGAATAGAACAAAATAGTCAAAAATAAGGAGAGGTAGTCTATCTTTTCACTAACCTTATGGTTCTTTGGGACTCTTCTTTAGGCGGTGCCGTTACCAGCGAAGATGTCGATCTGTTGCACATCATTCAAGTTCTGTGCCTGGTTACTGCATGTGAGACCATTAACGTTTCCATTGTCGTGACTGTGGTCTTTATTCGTATTTTCTATCTCACATTCGTTTTTGACCTTTATCTTCTGAGTCAGATGTTTGTCATTACAGTTGTTGTCACCGTTGTCCTTGCATTTCTTCTCACCGTGGTCATGATGATCGCCACCAGCAAATACTGGTGATACAAGACTCAAGCCTGCGGTGCCCATTGCTACTGTCGCAATTGAAAGCGACAGAATCACGAATATACCGATTTTTTTTGTATACATACTTTGTATTCAGCGTTTGATACTAAACAAAGTATAAGTAAAGTGTGAAAGACGCCTTGCTAAGAAACGAGGATAATTTTCTATACTTTCCTATGTCTGAATTTTCAAATAGAATATTATCCTAACTTATCATAACTAATTTAATCTGCTAACTTAGATTGAAAACGGTTAATACCTATAAATGCATTATTTTAATATTATTCGGCCTTTGTATACATGGTTCCAACCATGGTTGTGGATGGCCTAACGTAGCCTTCCAAGCCAGGTTGTATTTAAAGAACTTAATTATTATCAGCACATCAATATGATCATTGTATAAAGGTCATTGAAGAAGCAGCTGCTAATGTTTATGGAAAGTATAGCGTTGTTTCTTTATCTATCGATACTTTACTTGAGGGAGTTTATCGAACAATTCCGTATATTGGGGTAACTCCAAAATAGGTCTTGGTTTTTGATGGATCAAGACTAATAGTAATTATTTTTCTTTCATATAGTTTTAGAGAGCCAATGATTATATCTACAGATTGACTGCCTGTTGACATTTTCAATGTTCCATTCATCGTACATAAATGCGTGTGTTTGTCATACGATATGTTACCTACTTTGAAATTCGATAATTCGTATTTTTTCGTTACTAACCCATCATGAGAAATCATAATAAGAGAAACATTCAGATTCATAATCGATTTTGGTATTACGCCATTTCGTAATTAATATCTACTCTCCATTTTCCAGATACTATCCAAGATGTGCTCCGTTGTCAGAAAATTGTAGACTTATAATCCGACCATTCAATCTTGTAACATCAGGTTCATTTGGAGTTGCCTTAATATCCAAGTTCTGACTTGTCAACACGAATGTAGATACCATCACACACAAAGCAAGAGCAGAATAACTCCAAGGAGGTCTAAAACCTGAGCATCCTATTGAATCATTTACCTCAGTTTAGGTACTTTCCAAAGCTTAACTCTGGAATTTGATCTTTCTATATAAAAATAAAAAGAAGTGCTCACGGTGTGCTAATAGTCGAGCTAGTCGCATTCGCAGTAGATGTTGCATTGTCTCCCTTCAGATTTATTGTCCCCTTATTTCTCCATCTGGATGACTTGCAGTAGCAACATCGACATAGGTATCACCATTGCCCATCGCCGTCTTGAGATCAGCTAAAGTTTGTCCTGCCATAGGTCCTGTTAAACTTGAGTCTGTAACATTTCCTCTCATTACCATTCCATTTGTATTATCTTTTTGTTTACTAACCTTTAGAAGATCAACCACCGCTTTGCCGTTTTCTCCAATCTTTCCTTGATGGATATGAGCGCCAGTTGCACTGCTAATACCTGTCACGTTCATTTTCCAAGTCAACATATCACCTTTGGTCTTGAAATTTATTACACCTTCAGAAGTTGTATTCACTGGAGGAACCTCATTGTTTCCATCCAGTTTTGCTCTGTATTTTTCATTCTGTGCATAACTATTGGTGGCGGTATAAACTAATGAAGCTAATCCCACTACCAGTACGATCATATATAGAGTTCGTTTTTGCATCATGTTATCTAATAGCTAAACATCTCTTGCTATAATAATATCGTGGTACGGTTCTCTAAATGAGGAGCAGAGTTGAGAATATGAGCAATCCCCAATGCCCTTTTGATTCGGCGTAAGTGGCAGCCAGGATTATAATGAACGTAACATAACAGTTTATCTAGTGTACTTTCGAGCTCGCCTATGAGCAAGAAACTACCCAAAATTGACTACGGATACTAGAAGCAACAAGCAAAAAATGATACTGTTTAGAATACAATATTCCCATCCCTTACCATGTTCACTTAAATACATTATGGTACGAGCATGTAAGCAACTTGTTGATTTCGCTTAGTGTGATGCTAAATCTGGCGATATGCTTGTACCGATATCTTATTAATTCCTCAATTTAGCATTTCTCCACATGAAAACAAGACTAGTTTTGGTTTTAGCGGCTATTGCTACGTTGACTGCAGGAATATTATTTTTAATCGGCGGAGAAGTAAATTCCTCGCCAAAGAGTTCTAACGGAAAATGGACAGAGACTTTCAATCTTGACGATTGTAATTTCACTTCTACAGGTAGTAACACTTACTTTATTCTCAAACCTGGCTTCCAGACCGTGTTCGAGGGAGTTGATGAGGGCGTTAATACCAGACTTACAACAACAGTTCTGAATGAGACGAAGGCCGTAGACGGCATCGATACCAGAATTGTAGAGGAAAGGGCAGTCGATACCAAGACGGGCGACGTATTTGAAGTTTCAAGAAATTACTTTGCAATATGTAAAGAGACCAATAGTGCATTTTACTTTGGTGAGGATGTCGACTGGTATAAGGATGGGAATGTTGTCAATCATACAGGCAGTTGGCTACATGGAGCTAATAATGCTCAAGGTGGGCTAATCATGCCTGGAATAGTATTAATTGGATCACGCTACAATCAGGAGACAGCTCCAGATGTTGCCATAGATAGAGCTGAGATTATGAGCTTAACCGAAATAGTGAAGACTCCGGCAGGAACATTTGAAAATAGTTTACTGGAAAAAGATACTGATGGACTTGATCCTGGAGAATCAACAAACAGATATTACGCTCCAGGGATAGGTCAAATTAAAGATGATATGCTAGACCTAGTCAGCTATGGATATGTGAAATGAAATTAAATCCACAATGAGGGTCATTCTCATGTTCTGATTGTTGGAAATAGTGTTGATCTTGGTCTAATGCTCAGGCCAGAAGGCGTAGCTAGTCGCGATGTGCTATTACTGTCCAATTGTTAGGCAGTGTCTCATATTGATAATCCATTGATAGATATGTCGGACACCAGCAACAGTAAGAAATTGCTGAGTACCGAGTTCAATTGGCATGCTATCCTTAATCTCATACAACATACTCCTGGATGTCACCTACGCGAAATTAAAAAGGAATTAAATATTTCCATGGGAACCGTCAATACCACTCGTTGTTCTCATATTGTTTTTTATCGGAATAGTAAAAAAGGAAAAATATTCGAATTCTCTACAACAATCATCTGCAAGTCCTTAAATAGAAATGAGAAGATTTGTACAAAATCAAATGAAAGTCGTGTAGGTACTTATACCATAAAGCTTTTTTAAATTGCAATCAAAACATGTTGATACCAAACCATTTCATTATTTTGTTGTTTGCTTCAGTATTGAGTCTCTCATTGCTCATTCTCATACTCTCCTAATTGTGTCTCGTGCTCAGAATAACACGACTGACTTGTCAGGCAACTCATCTGATATTTCCGCAAATGGTAAGGGAGGGATCAGTGCACAAGATGTCTACCAAAATCGCATGATGGCATTTGGGGACAGTATAAAGAATATAATAATATTACTTCCCAACGAAGGACACGAGTCTCCTGCTTTACCTAAAGACCAGAGAATTATTAATCAACCGTATGTTCCTGAAAATATTGTTTTAAGTCCTGGAACTAATATTGTTTGGCTCAATGGCGATGTTGGACACACCCATACTATCACTCTAGTCGATGAGAATGGTGATCAGGTATATTCTAGCGGGAAATTTGATTTCAACACTGTGACAAATCCACTTGTATTGAATAAGACTGGCAAATTCACTTATTCAGAAGCTGATGTTAATCAAGATCCCAAATTTTTTATGGAGGGCACTATAACAGCCAGTGAAAATCCATCCTCCGACAGTACCAATGGTACTTCAGATACGGTGGCATTCTTTATGGTACCGGCAAAGGACTTGGATAAACACATTTCAGAGATAACAAAGAAGGGTATTGATGTGCTTGACAAGTACACTTTCAAAGATCTACGTGGAGGACAGAAAGGGACCGGTCCTGAACAAACGTTGCTATTGTTAGGGAGCAATGATGGTCAGAGTCAGTTGATTTCGACTTTGCAAAGTATTGCATCCACGTTGCCGTATAGTTGAAAAGAACTTGAAAATGAAATCAGATACTAATATATTTACCTCCAATCAATTTACCTATCCCATGATTGGATTGCTCATAGATTCAGATGGAAATGTTTACGTTACCGATAGGAAACATAACAATATCCAAGTATTCAAACCTGTAAACTAGGAAATGTAGTAGTTGACACTGCTAGAACAAATCCTACACTCTCATTGTACCTATGTAGATGTGAGACTCACTTGCAGGTGGAAAACTTTCTTCGGGGAGTTCACGGAAGATCTCTTCAAAACAGAAATTATGTAATCCTATGAAGAAAGTAAACTCATTCTTTGCTGTATTTGTGATAGTTAACTGTGCCATATATTTTCAGATAGAGGCGTTTGCAGCTTCCTCTTTATCACCTCCAATTCAATCGGAACAGAAGATGGGATTTAATTTTGCCGTTGTCGGAGATATGGGTTGTAGTCCTTTGACAGAGAAAATCATCCACGATATAAATAACAAATCTCCGGAAGTGATACTTGCTTTAGGAGATCTATCATATCAAAGAGATAACGCTGATTGCTGGCTTAATATTGTCGCTCCAATTGAAAGTAAGATGAAAATCGTGTTAGGTGATCACGATTATAACTCGGACTCTCTTTTAAAGCAATACAAGAATCATTTTAACATGAGCGAAGAATATTATTCGTTCAATTATGAAAATGTTCATTTCATTGCCTTAGCCACAGAAATACCTTTTGATACCAATTCATCTCAATATAATTTCACAAAGAATGATCTTGAAGCAGCTTCAAAAAATCCAGATATTAACTGGACCATAGTGTATTCTTATAGACCACAATATAGCTCGCCTTCTGAACATCCAGGAAATAGCATTTTGAGAGATCTGTATCATCCTCTATTTCAAAAGTACAACGTAGACATTGTATTGCAAGCTCATAACCACAATTATCAAAGATCTTATCCAATTAATTATAATAATGAGTCATCTTCAAGTCCATTAGTAACAGACAATGACATTAAATCCTATAAAGATCCAGCTGCTCAGGTGTATGTTACCGTAGGAACGGGAGGATCAACATTACACGATTTAAATGGGAAGGCACGATATATGGCTGTGCAGTATAAGGTATTTGGATTTCTAGACATATCAATAACTAGTAACGGAAGAAACCTAACTGGCACATTTTATGACAGTTCTGATGGCACGATCAAAGATCACTTTACAGTAATTAAATAGAAAAAGGCTATATATTTTGTGGCTAAAACTCGACTATTGTAATCCTATAAATGTTTTAAAATGGCAAACCTTCAAACTCCGGTGGTCCGGAATGATACTAGTCTAAATTAAGGTCGAGCTTAATTTTTTCCAGATTGTTTATATACATCACAGTTCTTTGATCTTAGGTGAGCCTAATTAAGAAAATAATACTAATGATGTCTGTTTCTATTGTGATTGGCTTTTATCTATCCTTCGGAACGTTTGCCAATAACTCAACTGCACTAGCACAAGATTCGACTAACAATACCAAAAATATAGATCCTTCAATAGTTTATACAGAAACAGCACGTAATTTACTAAATCAGGTATCAACTGAATACAAAAAGGGAAACTTCAGTGGAGCCGATGAACTTGCAACAAGGGCATATCTTGATAACTTTGAATATGTTGAAGCACCACTAGAAAAGAAAGGAGGTAGCGAAATTATGAAACAGCTTGAGGGCATGATGCGCAAAGATTTGCGTGGAATGATAAAGGATGAAGTTCCGTACGAAAAATTACTTTCACACATTAATGCTACAGACACGAAATTAGATGAGGCTATTTCGATACTCAATAATACAAAATAACCAGTTCCGCAACTGGTACATTTTTACTACAGTGTAGGGTAACACAGCACTTACAAGTATACGACATCCTCTACCTCACATACCCAAAAGCTACCAGATCATTGCACGAAGTCTTTAAAGTACTCCACGAATCCCTTAAACTCATGGCCGGGATTCAATGCACGCTCGACTAACACATAGGTTCTAATTACAGCAAAGACTTCATTTAATCATGTCATCCAAAAATCTAAACAGAAAATCTGACGATAGAAACGATAAAGCAGAGCAACAAGCTCTGAAAGAGGTTGAAATTGTAGCAGAATTAGCACCGAACGAGAAGACTAGGAAAGAAGCAGAGGAACTAATAGAAACCGTTGAGAGTGGTTCTAGTTCCACAGTTCAAGAACAAGAACAAGAAGCAATTGAAACTGTATTGGATGAAACTAAAAGAGCGATAAAGAAAACAGTTAACGAAGCCAAGAGGGAAATTCCGAAGTATATTAAAGCAAATGGTGATTTACAAGAAGGAACTATCCAAGCAACTAAGGATATAGGGTATGATTGCATAGAACTTCAAAGGGACCATCTTTAGTCCCACAGCTTCAGGAAAGATATATGTCATACTGTGTACCGTGGATGTCTCCGATGATAGTGATAGAGTACTACAGCAGAATGGTCGACAATTTCGTTGATAATGCTATATCAGCTACTAATCTAGCAAATAACTTGGTCATGGTCAGCTTGGAAGGCATTCAACACCTGACTGATACTAACAGGGAGTTTTGGAGAGTAGGTGTTGAGAACGCACGAGCGATAAACAAATCACTAGCAGAAGCATAAAAGCATTAGAACAAAACGTATCTAAGTAGTAACGACAGTTACATGATGACGCATCATCATACTGTAACTCATTTTTTAGTTCGGGCTTTTTTGTGTTAGTCAATGTTTTGACTATTAAATAATACGAAAGACTAAAGTAATGAGTGCATCAACCTGAATCCTCACCAAGAAATTGTGTTATAATAGTCAATGATAATGCAGACTTGGCGAATTTGTTTAAAGACGCTCTTGAGTTGCAAAAAATTGAAACCTATGCTTTCACTGATGCAGCTTTGGCGTTAAAGAAAATTAAATCAACCCCAGACCAGTTTTCGCTTGTCCTCATCAATTATGCAAGCCAATCAAAAGTGCCTAAAGGAAAGTTCGCAAAAGAAGTGAAATGCAAAATCATAATTACTTCTGGTTTAGATTTGAGTGCGGTTGATATTTCAAATGATGGGTACGACAACTTTTTACTACTCCCTGTGAAAATATCTACCTTGGTGTCAACAGTAAAAGACATGTTAGATTCTTAACTCAGCTATTGCTCTCACACGTTCTTGGTCTACATTCAACCTCTTCAATCAACTCCCATTTTTTGTGAACATTCTTGGACACTCTAGCCTCAGAGTACAAAGGCATAATCATCGACGAAAATGGCATTGTATTATCGACATCTTGTTGTGGAGTAACCCCCTCCTGAATGTATAACGTCAACAAACAAATGGAAGGGAGGGAGATTAACTATAATGTCTGAATCACAACCAAACCCAAAGAAAAAAGACAGATCAAATTTGGTAATAATTGGAATCACGGTCGCGACGGGATTGACTATATTACTTCTGCGCATGCTTTGGTTTAAGTAGATAGAAAAGTAATTAGAATCTCTATGGGGATATACAAATCGATTTGGATATTCATGTCGACAATCTAATCAAGGAACAGTATTTAGATCCATTTGGCATCATTCTGTCAGAGGCAGAAACCGCTGCAAGACATCATGACTTTAAGAAAGTGATGCAAATAAAGGATGGACCAACAATAATACTTTTCTTAAAAAAAATGAATGGTCATTATTTACTGACAAAAGGTACTTGGAATGCCCCAGTATATGATATAGAGGACGTCTTTAAAATATATGATGATTTTATTGGTAGTCAAGAAGATATCAACCCTTTGGAAATAATGCAAAAAATTGCGGAACAGTTTGGGTATGATTTGATATTCGGTAAAAGGGTTGAAAAATACATAATTGAGGAGAGAATAAGAATACCCAAGGTAGGTAATCCCAATGAGTTTATGAATAACCTAATTGGTAACTATATAAAAATTCCAGAAATGTTTTCAAGGAGTTCATCTCAAGAATACGGGAGTACAAGAGCGTTAACCGATACCAAAGCAATGTTAGAGCAAGGCATCGATAATGATTTTCTTAATATTGCCTTCTTATACGCGCTTGACTCTGCAAAATACAAAAATTATTTGGATAGAAGTCAATAGAAATAGAAATAAAAACAAAAACAAAAACTTGGATTCTTTTGACAAGCAATAATCTGTCGTTACTTTAGCTTCAATAAGGGACGTGACGGATGAATTTAAAGTTATTGTAGGGAATAAAAAGATAGAAACAGAGTTATGATTTTGGTACCGTCCTTATAAACAAATTAACGAAGTTTTCAATGAGTTCATTGGTTGCTAAATGCTTGATTGCGTTTATTCGAAATTGACAGTAACGTTCCAGGCATGCTACTAACGGCTGTGCAATTCAGAACATCGTCTTTAGGGTCGCAGCCCCGACCTAATTCTACTCCATCACAGGCTTGAAAACTTGAATATTATTGTTCCCTTTGCCGGAAACGTAGACGTTTCCTTCGGAGTCGATTGCAAGGTGTTCAGGATCCATGAACTCACCCTTGTCTCCCCACTTTGTGATGAATTTGCCAGTTGGTGAGAATTTCATGACTTTGGCCTGACTATCTACGCCAGCCTCGGACGCTGCATTGTTAACATAAATATTGTTATACTTGTCCACGGCCATATGTTCGGCTATTCCAAGCTGGTCTGGTCCCTTTCCAATACTACCGAATTTCAGGATAAAATTGCCGTCACGGTCAAATTTCTGGACACGGCCAGTTCCTCTGTCATTTACTATCAAATCGCCGTTGTTGTCCATTATGATAGATATGG
>JBBRRH010000112.1:0-10462 GCA_038201105.1 Nitrososphaera sp.
CACCTGTATCTCTTCTATTTTCCCTATCTTCTGTAATATTTCACAGGCTTCCTTATGTATGAGTATGTTTCCTTGTTTACCCTCACTTTGTCCACTATACTTGGTGAATATATATCCAGTCGGTATCTCTTCAACATCAAAACCATTTTTCCTGATATTTTCAATATCTTGTGTTATCATTCAGTTATCATTTATTCTGGGTGTATAAATTCTGTGTCTATTGTCTATACCCTTGGATCGTCCTTATATTATGTGCAATTTCTCAGCACAGGATTTATGAAAGTACCCAAAACCTTGCCGTTACTAACCACAGTGTCTGACAGCGTAATATTTCTTTTGCAATGATGACACTTACCATTTTGCTTCTGTTGTATGACAGAGAAAATTCGCTTACGGAGATGCGGCATATTTAGATCAATTACGGGAATCACAGTATCCGGAGAATCTTTGTATTTATTATACAACTAGCTCGGAAACATTAGTCAATTCGTAGCTCTGTCTCTGTCACGAAAACTTTTTCAGTCTACCTTTGTTATAAATTTTGTCTCGTCAAATTCTTTTTTAGCACGAATCTCAATTCTAGATAGTGCAGGATATACTATTGGTTATCTGCGAAACGTGAAGTCAAGACTATGATTACCTCCTTAATTTTATGTAATGCCGTTACTATTTGAGATACTAGCCTTTCCGCTTCTGCAATATTAATGTAGGGATCTTGATAGAATTGATGCAACAACCCTGTTATGAGTATTACTTTTGATCTGTGTATCTGTACTCTTTTTGGTAAATCATAGATTGTGGTATTGGTAAGTTGGTATATCGTAAATTGCGTGGCAATGATTACGTTAGATAATACTTTACTATGATGCATGCCATACTGTCTTGCAATATCAACATAAAGATAAGGACTTGATGAGTTCTCGGCTGGAAGTCCCCCAAACTTTGCCTCTGGTTAACAAAATGGTGGATTCTTTTCATATCGCCTCATATTCTTCTTAATAATTCCGTTAGGACAAGATGATCTCACTTTATTTGAAAATTATAACCAAATATAGATCCAATCAACCTGATTTTCTCATTTGGAACAGCACAAGAACCAATAGGAAAGGTATTATTGCAACAAAGAACGCATAGTCGTTAATTATTTGGGAAAAGGCAAGTACCATTCCCAGGTACAACGATACACCGGTAGGTAAAAAACCAAATAGTATGAATCTATGAGATCTTCTTAGGAATTTTGTTACGTCTCTATACGGAAATTCTATATGATGATATATTACAGGCATAACAAACAGGCACATGGCTACCATGATACTAAATAATGCGACCAAAAATACTATTCTATATGAAAAGGTGAATTGTTTGGCCGACAAAATCGATATGTTCAGTAAAAATCCAAACAATAGCCCACTGAAAGTAGTTAGCAAAGCGCTTTCCCTTAATACTGTCCCGTAGTCTTTCACCAGGGCATCTCTTACTTCTTCCCCATCTCCCCCTGACTTGGACATATGGATATAGCATCATAATACCAAGAAAGAATCTTTTGTTCGCTATACTTGACTACTTGAACAAAGATCTAATAACTTACTGTCTTAATGTCATAGAACGGAAATGTAATAGTTAAATTGTCAAGCCATAATACTACTCACATAAAACAGCAATTAATTATCCAATACTTCTTATTAAGAACAAGGTTTGCCTTTCTATCGTATGGTTTCTTAATTCCGATAAATAGGGTCAAGAATGCAAAGACGATTTGTTTGTAGGTGATGCAATTAACGGCTAAATATAATATTCTAAAATCTCTTCTATGGTGTCTTTGTGCTCATCGTCTCTGGTGTACTCCTGATATTTTGTGAAGTCAAGTGGAGTAATCATACCAATGGGTTTGTTTATGTCGCCAGATTTATCATCAATAACAAGCAAATGCCTTACATTATGTCTTAACATCATATCAGCTGCCGTTGATGGTGACGATTTAGAATCAATGGTAATAAGGGCAGAAGACATTATACCTTTATTTGTCACTTCGCTAGTACGTACATCATTAATACACACCTTTCTAACTAAATCCCGTTCAGTAACTATACCTATTGGCTTGCCGTCTACATCAAGAACCAGCAACGAACTCACTTTCTTGTCTTTCATTTTCTTTGCTGTTTCTTGTATAGAAGCTGTTTCTTCGATGGTGTCGACTTTTTTCCTCATAAGGTCACTAACAGTTATGGTCATCATAAGAATATTCGTACCCTAACCTTTTAAGTATACCAGTTCTGCCACCAAGGAACTCTTACAAAACACGAGAATTTTCTAATCATTTTAGATCGATGGGATTGCGTCCAATGTCCACCGAGCACAAGATTTTTCGTTTACCCGAGGTATTAGACATTAAAATCCATAATTTCCAAGCATTTCCCTGGATTCGTATTGTTAACAACCTTAGCCCCTTGAGCCCAAAATTTGTGTCAATAACAATTCACAAACCTTCCGAAATATATGCGATGGTCACCAGAGAAGCTTTTTCCCCTTCTTAAATTAAGGCGATTTTTTGAATTCTCTAATGACATCAACCAAATACCTATAACTTGATTCTTTATCCTCAGCAATACAAATACATGCAACAGCATCGGCTGCTACGTAAATTGGCAGACTATCGGTCCAGTATCTTTTACTAGCAATAAGAAACGAGACTAGATGCCACTACCAGTTTATATCAGTGTTGCTAATCCTTGATATAGTACGGCATGTATATATAAAATATCGGAAGAAGATGACTCGTGGCAGCAGAAATAGGTAATAAGTCGCATCTATTTGGACTGCTTGCCAACCTCGAACGTCATACTTCAACCCTTATAGGAATGAGAATAGGTAGATTTGAAATCACTGACTACCTTTAAGGTTAGACAACGCAGGAATTTCTTCAATTATGTCGTGTTAGGCACTGCTACAAATAATGTCAGATAAAGCGAAGATTGGCAAAGCACAACAAATGTTGACCAAGATTTAACTCAGCGCAAATGAAGCGCTCTAATGTTCTTATCCTTAAACAGGACAGCCTATTGTATATTTTCTTTGTCTATAAGGCCAAGGTTCTAGTTGGCAGAAACAGCAATTACAGCATTACTGCATATTGGAACTAGAATAGGCAGTAAGCTAAAGAATCTTTGTGGTTGCAGCTACTTTATATGTTACAAGATGCTAGTAATAATATGTCAAATGATTTGAACCAGTTACTTCAGAGGAAAAATAAGTTAGAAGAAGAACTCAATCACAAAATATCAGCTGATTATAGCGAGTTGATGAAAAAAGTAAGTGAAGGTTTTCGTGATATGAAGGAGAGCACAGCGGAATACTATAAGCAAAAAGCCAATGAAGAGATGGATAAAATGGAAAAAAACATACAATCAGGCAATAAATTCAGTGCCATAAATGAAAAGCTTCTAGTCGACACATACTTATCGTTGGCTACAACCCTTTAATTTTTTTATACTTAGGCCGAAGCAGCAGAGAAGAAAGAAGTAATAATAGAGCTGGATGTCTATAAATCTCAAGATATTTTCTCAAACGTTTATTCTAGCGGGAAGATTTCAATGTAAAGTTTCAAATATAAAGAGTGCTATTGTTTGGTTATGGAATCCCAAGATAATGAACTACTGATGCAAAAACTATGTGAAGCTTTTAGAGAAGCTCGTGATAATGGAAAAATGCACGTAGACCTAGATGAATTCCATAAACAACATAGTGAACTAGAACCGAATGCAACGTTAGAAGTCTTGAAGAAAGAAGTCCAAAAAGGTATTATAGAGATAGACAACAAGCTAATTAGACCAACTCCTTTAGGTATCGAACGATGTAAATTGGATAAATCATTATATTCGTAAACACGACGGTTAGAATAGGAATTATAATCTTTAGATTGCTTACGTATTGTTTCGTCGATTGGTTGATTTGAGCAATTCTATGATACTCGACTAAAAAGTAGTTGTTTTTTTTGTAAATCGATATCCATCAGCAGGACAATTTTCACTATTTTTTTCAAGAGTTGTTGTTTTGTATGATTCTGCATCCATTTGCTAGGCTCATTATAGACTTTAATCAGTCTACCTCATTCACCTTCATGCTTTACGCGGGTTTAATACAGATGCCTGCGATAGATGAATATGTGGGAACAAACATACGAAGTAGATAGTGAATCTGTTGTTTGTACTAAGTGCGATACCAGATTCAATACTGAAATAGAACATAAACAACATCATCACATAAAGCATAAAGCGGTTTTGAATTAGAAAATCAAGTGTTATCTGCCATATTTTATGAAAACGTTGAGGACTTGCTTGATGCCGATAGTATATACTTTGAAGTGGTGAACCTGGCAGATAGGCAACTGGCTCAAAGAGTTGATTCGGCACAGATCTCGGTGGAACACGCTTTAATGCATGTCGGAGTCTTATTTTGAGTGGTTAGAAGGCACATTTCTTCAAGGAATGCCGTATCATGAAGCTTATAATACGTGATGTGATGGTACTTGGTTCATATATCGTGACACATAACGATAAAGATCGATAATGATGACGATACGTAACTTATTACTCTTGTTAATACTCGTTTCATTGATAGTATTAGCTATCTATAACTATAATGCGGGCAGAAATTTAGATTTGAAGGCAAACTCACGTAGCAGTCAATTTACAGAGTGTCGAAAGATTGCAAATGTAAGTGATTGTAATAACGTAGTTCAGGAGTTGAACAGGTAAAAACAACATAAAAAACAAATGCAAAAACCAGATTACCCTCAATCAATGATGTATTACCATATTATTTCAAATTGATTTATTTTGTTACTTAAATCCTAAATTTATGACCTCGGAAAGGGCAGAAAACATAAAGTTTACATCCACTGGCCTAATTTCACATTAAGCGTATTTAACTAAGATGTTCTCCATCATGTTATCATTCAAAATAGTCTTGACCAACTTTAAGCGTTCATATTCCGCAATTTCTCCTGATGACTGAATGGAATCAAGTGCCTTCAGCTTCCAGTAATTATTGACTCCAGATTCTATAATAACTTGTGCGTAATATACGATAGATCCCAAAGATGTAAGCGAAAAACGACCTTTATTCCTCTGTACCACTCCTACCTCCAGTAATTGTCTCATTCGTGAATAATACTGTTTGTTAGTAAGTCCTTTTGTTTGCTTCAACACTTCACTTTCCACGCTATTCTTGGCTATAGAACAAAAGATGTCAAGTGACTTGCTATCAGAAATAGCTTTGAGTAGGTCAGGCACTGTAGATGGTTGCATTATATATTATCTTCAAATTATTATATAGATTGTGACTAAATATAGTCACATTAGCCAGCAAGGGAGAAAGATGTCAATATTGTTTATAAAATGACAAAAACGCATGAATGCTGTGAAAGGTTATAAGCCCTCGTTGCGTATATAAAATGAAGTATTTTTCTTTTGAATCAAACAACTATGCCTGTATTATCTGAAGATGTCTTCGCTATACTTGGAGACAACCAATCTGTTAAGATCCTCAGTGCTGCACACGCTGGATTTCGTTCAGCTTCTAATGGCATAACTAACCAATCTAAGAAGCAATACTACGTCAGGCTGAAGCATCTTGTTGACATGGGATTAATAGAAAAACAACAATCTGTCTACAAATTGACTTCATTTGGATCAATTGTATATGAGAATAATTTGAAGATGATGGATAAGATCATTCCTAATTACTGGCAAATCAAGAGTATTGATGTTCTAAAAGATAGAAATGATTTTCCATCTGCTCAGAAAGAGATGATAGTCGATGAGTACATTGGTTCCTCTAATTTGAAGAGTATTATTAACGCAACCCATCTCACTAGTTTTAATGTTGCAAAGAGGTTTAATGATTTGATAGTAGAAGTTCTCAAAGTTATGGATAATGCTGAAAAGGAGATTTATTTCGCAACGAGATACCATGATCCCTATGTTTCAACTAAGGTGTTTAAGAAATTTGGTAAAGGTGTTACAATTCACATATTGGATGGTAATCCAGAACAGATAAGCGTCGAAAACAGAATTGCTGCTATAATCAGAACGCCCCCCAATAGAGAGACTGAGGAGCTGGTAAAGAAAATTGCCAAGTCATCGAGATTTGATTTGAAAAGGCTTCCAAATTTGCCTATCAGTTTTATGGTCGTCGACGGAATCCAAGTGGTCTACGAAACTCACAATTCCATCAATCCTGAAGAATTCACGGTTGCAGTGTCAAAGTATGACGATACTTATACTGCTCAGAGATTCATCGAATACTTTAAACTGCTATCGAAGGATGCAACTACTCCAAAGCTTTTGCAAGATATGCGAGTTCCTTCAATCAGAGAGTAAGCTGGGTTCAAGTTACGTTGACGGGATTATACATTGAGTGAACTATCTGTGCTTGTGTTAGAGTCCAGTATGGGTTGAATACTAAATAGCACATAGATATGAATTAATAAAATTAAAAAAGAGTGAAATAGGTGAATCTACTTTGCTCCTACTCCTTCCTTTATTTCACCACTTATGTTACCAAGGACAGTTCCAGCTCTGCCAATTATTTTCTTGGCTACCTCACCTGTCTGGTTTAAAAGTGATGAGCCTGCATCACTTGCGTTTTTACCCAATTCATTTGTAGTTGGGTTCACCGATTTCCTGTCTTATTGATTGCGTTAGATGCATTTGTAGTGGGGTTTTGAGCTGTCACACTGTTTGTTGTTATCACGAACAGTAAAATTGACAAAGCTATTCCTATGACTGAGATTTCTTTCTTCATTGAAATGATATGAGCAGGATACCATTTAAGTCTTGTATCCTAACCTATCATAATTTCATTTTATTCCTATCCATATCGTCAGTGCGGAATTCGTTAGCAACTCTAATAAGACATTGGATGGGACATAATATCGAAGACGTCTTCAACCGGTTTGGGTTTTACAGTTCTTTCCCCATGCCAGTTTTTAAATCTAATCAAGCACTTGTAGAGGTTTTTATTTGGTAAATGTATCATTTACAGCCACGTTTATTGAAAATGGTAAGCATTTAACCAATTTCCAATTGCTTATTGGTCTGCTCTGCCTTATACTTAACTCACGTATATCTATATAGAGTGTCACGAATTCTCAATTGAAGATGAAACAGACCTGATGCAGTTATATCGTGATGCATTAAGCGGTGCAGGTCATGAAGTCGATGGTTTCATAGATTCTGTAGACGCATATTCACGTTTTTAAGAGAACCCCTGACCGGTACGATGCCTTTCCGACGTAAGAATGGAAGGGATGTCAGGAGTTCAATTAGCAAAGAAACTAAAGGAGGTTAACAAGGATGTACATATTTTCTTGATGTCTGCATTTGAATTCAATGAAGACCATCATTCGGATCTAAAGGAAATAGAGCTAAAGGAATTTAAGAAAGAATGTAAAGATTTCTTCAAGTATCTGGTTGGTGGAAAGACATAGACACTAAATATATTTCATGACATTGCACCACTGCTAATGAGCAATTTTTCAGATTTCCCTGATGATTAAAAAAATTGAGTTTAGGCTATCTGGGCACTAACTCATAATTACTTCGTAACGGACTTTATTATCTTGTCATGATCTGCATTTACTTCTGTTGTAATGTACAGAATATGATTATCATCTAGCGGCATAGTAATTCTCTTTATTTTTTCATATTCAGCCAGAACATATTTTCCCTTACCTATTTTATTTGCTAGTTGACTACGTGTCTTCCAAGCGTTTACAGCCATTTCAAGTGATCGTTTACTCTCTTCAGGAGTAAGTAAATTAGTAACCCCTTCCCTGTGTTCGGAGAATAATATTTTTCCATCATTGTCGCACACGGAAACCATCCTTGTGTTTGGTTCAACACTTAATACTTTGGAATAAATTTCTTTATAATCCATGCATTAGATATGTCCATGATTCTAATAAGGTTTTGAGATAACTTTACTTTCAATTATTCTAAGACAGGACTTTGTCAGTAGGCCTTGAGTATTGATTTGGCAGCTGATGCTTATCCCAGGATTATCTGTCCGGTTACCCCAGAATTTAGGCTGCGATTGGTCTATTCACTAAATTGTTATTGCAGGTGGGCTTAGTCCGATTTATACTCTTTATACAAAGCCAGCTTAATATTATCTACAAAGTCTTCCATTTCGTAAGCATCATTTAGTTCATTAAGCCTATTTGGGGTTATGGCAAGAAATTCCAGTTCAGATATGCAATGTCGCACTCTACGAGACACCTTGTGAGTTCTATTGTAAGGTGTAACGAACATGGGTTAAATTTGCACTTCATCCTATTTTAAGGTTGTATCAGGAAAAATTTTAGCATCCTGAGCGTATTTTTAGACTAATCAGTATTTACATTCAAACTAGGAAAGACTTCCTAAATTCAGATATTTCTACTTAAACAACTGTCACCATAATAAAAAACGGAAGTTATGCTGGGGTGAAAATATACTTCGTTTCCGACATCTGAGATATTTCATCCTCATTTGTCACTATGGTATCAACACGATGTTCAGATTCAAGGCAACAGTTGCAATATGCACCTTCACAATCACAGACATATCGATGTGTACACACCGAGCATTTACATCCCATAGTAATTAATCGACTTCATGATATAAAACGTTTTTTATCAAAATAGATTACTATGTAATAGTCATTACCAAGGTTAGGTGCTAGTCATAGTAAAGTATGGGACTGGCTATCAGGTTCATCTCGACTCTCCTGTTACCTTCAGCCAGCCCATCGTAGATCGTTGAGGATACATTGCGTTAATCTTCTTCCATCACATCAGGTCATGCCTAACTTCAGTTGTCGACGGATTCGTACTTACGGTAAGTCTTAATATGGTAAAAATAGTATTAAAGCTTCACCCCATAAATTAAATGTAATCTTCAGAGTTTCTAAATATTAGTGTTACCTGTACAAGATAATCAAAGATCACACATTTTGTCACAATACCCATAAACAAATAAATAATGTTTTCATGAGAAATATTTTTGTTTTTGTAAACATTTTTTTAGAAAATCATATCTTTCTTTTCCTTGATTAAAGAAGTCCATAATATTACCATTTTTGGTATAGCAATATATGGAAGCTTTTACTTATGAAAGTGGTTATTTTGAGTTACCTGCAAGGTACATTGTATAGTAAATGATACTAACTATGGTACAAGTATTTATATAATATTTTGTCGATGTATCTCCATGAGAGATAAAATGTTATGTGCCTCTTGTAATAGGAAAATTAACGATGATGGTGTTTGTGTTTTTTTAAGAAAGGAGAATGGAACAAATTATGTCTTTGATAGTTATGTATGTGCAGAAATCTTTCAAAAGCTAAATCATGTGAAGCGCAATGTTAACATTCGAGAGATAATACCCTATGTTAAATAATCTAATTTGCCGTTCAGGAGGGATTAGTAAAAATATCTAACGTCTTGCTGGTGGACGACAACATAGATCATCTTACGATTTTTCAGGAAGGGCTAGAAAGGTGTGGCTTCAGTGTGAAAGGCTATTTCAGTCCTCTTAAAGCATTAGAAGAATTTCATCCTGGATTATATGACGTGGCGATAGTCAACGTAATGACGCACACAATGAAGCTAAACATCCACTTCACAGGGCCATAATACTAGAAAAGATAATCAACGTATTACCATATCTTACATCATTTTATGAAACTACCAGGGACATTATTAAAAATCGGCCGGAATTTAAGAATATGGTATCGCCAAAAAACATTTTCACAAATTATGTGCATGTTACGATAACCCGGCGAAAAATAAGTTATATTAGAAAAGAATAGAATGAAGTGGTATTACTGGCTAATCCTAGAGGGTCTACTTGTTGTGGTAATAACCGTAGTACTCATAATGGGAATGACTACGCTAAACGTTTAATCTATGGTCTACTTCCGTTTTTTCCATCACTGTTTATTCCCTGCTTTATCCCAGTTGATGCTGGAATCTTCTAGAAATAGGTCATCCATTGGCACAAATGAATTCCCACGAATTTCGCCATTAGGAAAATCCTTAGTGTGTACGATAACGTAGAGTGACCCGTTAGCCATCAAATTATAAAAATCCGATAAAGATTTTCCTTTTAATTGACCTTCAAGATTATCCTTTGTTGCACCGCCAGCAGCAATGTTCCTGTTAACTTTCCTTTTGAAGTTACATTGAGTATTTTAATGTCATTAATTTTACAATCTTTTTCTGCTTCCAACAAGTCTAATACCACACTTCCGTTTTGATTCTTGTCACCTTTGTAAACGTAAATACCAGTTACATTTCCAATGTTTTTGGCGTTAACAGTAAATACAAAAACACCCAAATCGTCATCAAATTTCAGACCCACGTAACCACGAGCACCTGTATTGACGGGCGGTATTAGGCGATCTCCGTAAGACCACTCCA
>JBBRRH010000113.1:0-10399 GCA_038201105.1 Nitrososphaera sp.
GTATAATTAGAGCAGGTTATGCGGTACAAACAACCACCGCAATTGAAGAAATTACTGGACGGAAGCCAATTTTATTTTCACAGTTTTCAAAAGATTATGGAGAGGCTTTCAAGTAACGATTCGTCGTTTACTAGTTGGATTGTTCTTGTAATTAACAATTACTCATCTGCATCTATCAAAGCCCTTAATGGTCATTTAAGCTCTCTATGCTTAGTTCTTGGATATTCAAAATATAACAAGTTGTGTCAATATGCAAGATACAAAACTAAAAGCGACCAACTGATTACAAAGCATATTGATAGAAGAACTGCTTCAATTACCTATCCTACAACGATAATTACTAGCCCTATACTGCGGTTTCAGGAGGGTATGAAGGCAGTCGTTCAAAGGCTAGAAAGTGGATATATAAAAAGTGTGACGAACTATTCCAAACTTATAGATTATTCAGAGACCATAAGGCTGAAATCTATTCATTTAATTTTAACTCAGATGATACATAATAATAAAGCAAATGACATTAGCGGAACTAGTCTTTCGTGAGTTTTTCACTTCTCAGCTCTTCAGTTGTGGTCTGGGTTTCAGTTATTGGCTTTTTAGTGACAATTACTTGTTCCTTGACATAAGACTGCTTTGTAGTTTCGATTTCTTCTCTTTTCAGTGGTATCTTTATCTCAGTTCTTGACTCGACAGGCGCTTCGTCAGTCATTTGTGGTTCTGACAGAGGTCTTCTTTCTAAGACCAGCTCTTCGTGGGTTAGGCTAACGTCTATATGCTTTGTTTCTTTAATTGGCTCCTTCACTATTGTTGCTTCTTCTAGTATTTGTTTCGTTCTAGGTTCAATTCTTTCCTCTACCATTGATACTGTTGTCTCGGATTGTTCCTGGTCCATATCAGGTGGCTTATCGGCTCGAGCGTACAGTAGCTCGGCTCCTTCTTCTGTTAGCTCAAAAATAAGGTGATTTCCATCAAATTCTTGTACCAGACGTTTTGGAATTTGATACCATTTCGTACTAACTATTCCCTTCTGTGTTATGACATCCTTTGTAGTTACTTGCTGGACTTCACCAAGGTCGTAATCATCGCTGCCTCGTGCCTCCTTCTTAATTACTTCGTCCCAAGGTATTTTGGCACTCGTACCAGATTCCATTATACAATTTTATCTTCAACATATGATTTAATGGTTCAGGGCCGATCGATAGAACTGAATTAAGAGATATCATGTAGTATAGTATATTGAAAGACGAAAAGAAAGCTGAACCTGAAGGACAAAGTCAGATAAAATCTTCAGTGCCTGATACTTCCGGTCCAACTGAAATTTTACCCGCAGAAAATCCCAAAGGCGCTCGCGAAACCAAACGCCATTTCGCTCCTGAAGAAAAGATCATGCCGCCAGAGATGCCTAAAGCGACGCTAACTATAATTCGACCCACAATCGTTGAGCGAGAAGACTCCGTCACAGGAAGGGCTGCTGACCTGATGGAAACAATGAAAGATAAGACTGAGGAAGCCATTGATTCAATAATGTCGGCAACTGGACAAGGAGTGCACCGAACGGTATCCAATCTTGATTTAGGACCTCTCATAATTCTCATTATAGAACAAAAGAGTTCTTCTGAGACCAAGACCTATATCGAGGAAATAACGATTGAAAAGAGACAAGTTGAACGAAAAAAGAACATTGAAGTTGAGGTTGCTTACGATGAAATTTTTGTCAATGGTAAAGAAATAGGGAGCAGTATGGGTGTTACTTTGAGAGAAAGAAAAAATACTAGAGATCGTTTCTTTTGACCACGATAGAGATGAGAAAGAACTAGAAAAAATGAAACGTGAAATGATTCCTTTGATAGAAAATAGTACTGAAACCGAAAAAATAATACCATTATATGCCGAGCAGGTAGTAATATCTAAAAGAACAGTCAAGGTAGCAGATCTTATAATTCGTAAAAGAAAAGTGACTGAAAGAAGAAAAGTGGGTATTGATCTGATTACAGAGCAATTGACAGTTCGCAATCCAACTGGCGGTGCATCAACCTCTGAAAACGATGAATAAGAATAAAATAAAGAAAGTTTGAGCGAGGTTACGAGGGAGTCCCGCCAGGCAACAAGGTGTAATGATCCGGCTTTTGTATATTAACAAGGCTTATGGTAAAAGGCGATGTCCAATTAGGGGTTAAGACAGGGACATTGACTACCCCGCCTTCTGTAGTTATGAGCTTATTATCCTTGTCATACAATGCTGCGTATATCCTGACAGATGAGATATCTTTTGTAGAGTTATTTACAATAGTACCTGTTATAACATCAGCGTCCTTTTGATTTACATACTTGTGATATGATATGACCAAATATTTGGAATTGATAACATCGCCACTTACTACATTATTTTCACTCTTGGTAGATGCAGAAGTTCCATTAAATTGTGCTGCTGTCATCCAGAATATCAATGCGATTACCAAAACGGGTATTGTCAACCCGTTCCATTTTCCAGTTTGCATTGTTTTTCATACTTGCATGATCTAATAAATTCCCCTGTGAATATCTTCTAATCGTGAGGACAATTAATTTTGTTGCAAATTGAAATAAAATGTTAAATGAATTTGTCTTGAACTCTGAATCTCTTATCTATTAATATCACTCCTTTCAATTCCAATTAATGGAGCAAGTATGTGATAAATGTGGTAAGACTGTATGGGGTGTAGTTAGGGTATCGGAACCTCAAGATTTGTATAGATATACTAAAGATTGGTGTTTTGCATGCGTTTACGAAAAGGGGCTAAACGATTTTGACAGGCGCAAAGCCGTGGAAAATTTGCAAGACTATAAATGATCTAGGTGGGAAAAAGAAAGAAAACTAATACAAAAACCTTTACTGTTGGACACGCTAGCTAAATTAGAAGAAGTGATCTTGGCTCTTTCCTTTGGGCGACGATGTGAAAACAGAACAAGACCACCGGCAATTGTTTCTAAAATAGATAAATGGACTTGTAAAGAAATAATTCTCTATTATTTGGTCCTATACGCGTATACTGCGACTCTGATAACCTATAACTGCGGCTATTAGTAAACGTCGCATGTTCAACACCCAGTATTAGCAATACTAAAACCCATTGAAGTTTTGACTCAAGGTTGAGGTACTAGTTCAAACTATAGTAGTATCCTTGGTCTGCACCTCAGAGGATGATTTATAAAGCAAGTTACTGTCGCAGTTCAAAAATATTTTGCACTTGACTATAATAAACCGTCTGGTCCACCTAAGATGATATCGCCGATAAAGAAGATGGTTTAGGTTTAGTTTAAGAAAAAGGAGATTAACAATAACTAGGAAATGTCTGTTAAAGAAGACTATAAAGATTATCTATCTTCAAAATTGGAATTTCTTATATAGTACATTCTTCTAGAAGAGATCCATGCTTGTAAGAAATTGGGCACAGTCAGGAGTCATAATTGGAGTTCTCTTCGTTGCTGGTTTTGCCACAACTCAGCTCCAGATAGCTGGATCTGTAATAAGCAGTGATTCATTTGTTCGTCAATATTCCGGACCAAGGGCCTCAATAGCATTATCTGGTGATAACAACGTATACCTAACTTGGTGGGATAATAAAACTGGGGATTGGCAAGTATTTTCTAGAGCAAGTACTGACAATGGAAAGACGTTTGGTGATACTGTAAATATAAGCAATTCGTCTGACGCCCGTTCAATAGGTGCAAGGATGGCTGCTCAAGGGAATAATTTGTACATTTCCTGGATAGGTATCAAACCTGGAGAAAAACAGGTAATGTTTAGGTCTAGCAATGATAATGGCGATACATTTGCTAATCCTGTTACTGTCTATAGTAGCGCTACTGGTAATGCAACTTCTGTGGGCTAGTTGCGGGTACAAAAGTTACTATTATTCATACCAATGCTTTGAAATTAGAAGAGTTGATAGGCGATATACTTGATGTCTACAGATTAGATCTGGGAAGTCTTAGAGTAAGTACGTCTGATGTTATCGTTGGTGGGGTACAACTGGACCTTAGTCCTGACTTCGTAGGTGATATAGTCGGCGGCAGTAATGAGTCTTCCCGAATACAAGACTAATTAGCAGTATATTAGACTCCATTGTTCCTTATTTGCGATATCTTAACAAGAATCAATTAGAACTGTTCACAATCGTTTGCTGTGAGATCTCCTTGTGACTTACTAAAGTCAGTTATCTTATCGTAACCAGCACCTTACTGGAACTTATCTGCTCCATTACCACCGGTTAACTCGTCATTGCTAACTCCACCGCTAAGAAGGTCGTTTCCGTCGTTACCATTCCGTTTGTCATTCTTGTCTTGAAGTTTGCGAACAAATTGGTATGGACTATGCCCCCTATAGCGCTGGCGTTAGATACTGTTCTGGTTGTCGGGTCTTTATGTTCACCGAGGAGAGTATATGTCCATGTTGCTCAAAGAGATTGCACACTGGACCAAAGAACAGAAAGACGGAGGCCGTCTAAGATGGAAAATGAGGATGGTCGGTAATAGATTTTAGTTTATTCGATTACGTTCAAACCAGAGGCAAGCCAGGACATTATTATAATGTGAATTAGTGACATTTCATGTAGGGCGGTATTTCTCTATTAATTTTGTTAATTGGTCTATCAAAAATGGTTTTTTGAATACTTCTTTGACACCGGCATTTTTCATTTCATTAAATAGTTTTTGATCCGACGAAGCAGTAAAGATAACGATATTCTTTGATTCTACAAGTCGGTCATGTTTGAGTGATTCGATTACATCCTCGCCACTAAATTCGGGGATTGCTACATCTAACAAAATAAGATCAAACCTGTCGTTTCGGATTCTCTCTAATCCTTCCTGGCCATCGTTGACTACGTGACAGTCTATATCTTTCTGCGTGCCACAGAAGAAGGCTATTGCCTCTGTCAACTCATTAGTGTCGTCTATTACAAGAAGCCTCAAGTCAAATATTAGACACTCGGAGTTGTAAGTTAAAAGAGTTATTACGTTCTTAGAGTCCTAGGTCCCTGTAGCGGCGTATTATTGATTCTTATCAGGCTATCCGACTGTATCATTGCCCTGACTTAACACACCTATCGCAATATCGTTCGATGCGGATAGAATCTAATTTTATGTTCAAACTTTTTCTTTACTTTCTTGACACACTGCCTTATCCATCACTGTGGTGTTACAGTCACCTTATCGAATGCACTTGAAGCATCTTCGCTATATAGACCGATATATCCGCCCGACATATCTGCAGTTTTGCTATATGATGGGTCGTCCATGTCTACCACCTTTACTCCGTCCAACCATATTGTAGTATGCTTCCCAATACTTGAGATTTTTACATGGTTCCACGTATCGATTTTCAGCGTCGGGGAAGTTCCTGTTTTTAGAAATACCTGCTGTTCACAATTACAACTAGTATCCTTCTTTCCGAATTCAATACCACTTGTCTTGAGCACAAAGTAATAGTGATGGAATAGATCGGTCCATCTCCACATCACCCATGCGGATTCCCACGAATTTGCAGCACTGTTCTGCCTCAGCTGTTTGTATGTTTTCATATCTAACTCAAGTGTCATGTATGACTTTTGAGTCGATAAGGCAAAGCTTGAAAATGTTTGGCCTGGTGATGTGGCTGTTTTTGGAAATCCATAAAATACATTATTCCCATTTTCAGTTTTTACTCCCATCTCTCCTCCAGCATTCCATTTTGATAGCCATTTGCCGTTTGGTGACTTCTGGCCATCTATTAGTTTGTATGTTGAAGCTTGAAAATCGTCGTAGACATTACCCGTACTAGTAGGAGGGGATGGTGTTGTACCACCAGAAGCTGCAGTTGTTTTCGATACCTGTGAAGATAGAGGACCAATATTACCGGCGTTATCCACAGCAGCCACCTTGTAGTAGTATGTGGTAGATGGATTGAGACCAGTACTGGAATAGGAATTTGCAGTAGACGTTCCAGCAGGTGAAGTTACTCCTAGAGTTACTGCAAAGTTAGGGCTCGTTCCGCGGTATATATTATAGTGATTAAAATCAGACGCCGGGACTTGGGTCCACGCCAGATTGAGCTGAGTGCTACTTAGCGTGCTAACTATCAGACCAGTTACCTGAGACGGTGGTGTTCTATCCGTAGAAGATGATGATGATGCAGTTGTCTTTGATACCTGTGAAGATAGAAGGCCAATATTACCAGCGTTATCAACGGCAGCAACCCTGTAGGAATATGTGGTAGATGGATTAAGCCCCGTACAATCCCAAAATCTTTTTCTAGAACTAATATGTCATTTGGACCCAAAAATGCCATACTTGTGGGTTTTGATAAACCGGTCGTCACGGTATTAATTCCATTCCCTTTTGGCGAAATTCTTTGAGAGCTTGCTAAGTGCACCACAGGCTAGTGTACAATTTATATTCATCGGCTGCACGATTTTAGTTAAGGATCGCGTAACTTTGTTACGTATCTTAAGCACATAATGGATATAATATAACTCATTGATTATTAGTTGATGAACAAATCAATATTTATGAATAAGAAGTTGTTGATTCCAGCCATCTTGGCAACAGGATTAATAACATCTTATCTATTAGCAACACCAGCATTAGCTTTGGTAGGACAAGACATGATGAGAAACTCAAAAATGTCAAATATTACAAGTTCAGTAAATGTAGGCAATGCCACACATAATTTCATTAAAGAAAACCAGAAGGTATCATTTTCAGCAGCGTCTGCATCTGCAGAACAACAAGTCACTAACGGGAAAGTGCTGGGCGGTCATATTGGGATAGTCCAAGGATACCTAGTGTACACGTTCTTTGTGGTAAATGCGGAAAATCAAACAGGATATAAAGTAATAGTCGATCCCGGTAACGGACAGGTACTTTACACATCCCAAGGAAATCCGCTTGGAATGTTGGATCATGGTGGACTTGCAATGTTTGGTCACGGTGAAGCTCCTTGGATGAGACATGGCTTTAACGGGTTCGGTGGAAGTTCAGCGGGAGCAGGCTTCAATCATTCAATGGGCGGTCAATAACAATAACCTGACGGCTTGGTGAGATTCCACTTACATTTTTTTATTTTTCCGTCGTTTATTGTTTAACCATATTTTCTGATTTAGAAGAATGAAAGGTATTTAGAGCGAAATCATTTCAAAAATCAATCACCTAACTGAAGGGATTATGATTCACTGCCGTTTTCAGGAGTTTAATGGCGTCATAAAGCGTGGAAACCTTACGTGTCCAGCAGTATTAACCATGTTCTTGATTGTTGGTCCACCAAAATACAAGTTAAACCAGAAGATGACTAAGCAATATTTTTCCCCAGTAGTGATGGGTTTCTTTTAATCAAAATTATGTACTCCGTCTCCAAGACTTGAATTAGTACATGGTACATTATTTTCTCTTACATATTTGCGACTCCTGATTTATTTTTCCACCCAAAGAATCAATGTAGCGAGGTTTATTATCATAGTAAAAAAGAACAATAAAAATGGGCGTTTCGACAGCGTATTCTGTTAACAAGGAAACCAGGGTAACTAATATACTATTACTATCACCGTTATCTTGAAGATAATAATAGTAATATTGGGTCACAATTGCCATTATTACAAGAGAGCAAAGGCCTGAGATAATCAGATTTTTGTTGAATCTCTATATCTGATATAAAAACTAGTTCTGGTAACCGCACTTAGTTGCTTTACCCGGTTCGATACAATCCGGTCAAAAGATACGTTGGGCCGATTCAAATTCTAATCACTAGTCTCACCAGTCTTGCATTTTATTCCTTTTTCTGATTAAATATAAAGAATTTACCATGCCAAAATAAGCCTGCGGCCATTACCAAGTAGCTGCTGATAAAGAACAAGTTCCAAATCCAGTTAAACTCTTGTAGTATTGGAATATTTGAAGCATATGCAAATATACTGTCACCAAGACTCATAATCAAAAATGCCAAAAATATCCACGGGACGGATGTTAATTCCCCTTTCGGAGAATTTAACATAATGAGTGCAGAAGGTACAATCAATACTACGTCGAAGATAGGGTAAGCGACTGAGATCAAGAATGACGTAATGCCAGAGGGAGTTTTGAAATTCGCTGATTCTGAGATACCACCAATAGGAAATGAAAGAAATGCTACTGCCCCTGCCAATATTAATATTTGCTGGTATTTTGAGTGGGAACCACCGAAAAAGCCATACATCTTAAAAACATAGTAGAATAAAGGACCATAACCTATTAGCCACAAACCGTCTGCCACTGAAGGAAAAGGGCTTTGAACTCCAAGGCCGATTTCGTAATAACTCCAAATTAATTCAGCTGCCAAAAATAGTGCCAATCCGATAGCAAGTGAAGCGTATGCTTTTCCAATAAGTCCATCGATCTTTTGTCTATAAATAACCACAATTGACAGTCCCACTGCGACTGCGGCAGAAAGTGGCTCAATGATATCACAAACAAATATCTTACTCTCATTTGGAGAAAATAAAATGATAAGGCTTGGAACAACCACTGAAACAATCAAAACAGATACGGTCTTGTTCTGGACTGATCTAGTATCGTAATGTGGATTGGTTAGCTGCTTTTTAGTATCTTCTCTACCTCTGGTAGTCAATTCTAAATCCCCTCATTCCTAAATGTGGTGTTACCAAACTTGTAAACAGCAAAAGAGGGCTCTTCTATGATGACGTAGTCATGACATTCAATCATCGTCTTAAATTTACTCATATCTTTTGGAGCAAGTTTAGAAATGTCAAAGGCGCACAAGATGGAAGTATTGGGAGGAAGATCTCTGTAAAGTGACCGCTCAAGCGAAGCAAGGGCACTTGTGTAACCGTTTCTTATCCACCAGGTGGCGTCATCTTCTGCAATCCTAGTAGTACCACTACCATCTTTATTGACGGACCGCACTGATTCTATCCATCCAAGTATTTTGCTAACAGCGTCTTCAGTTACAAGACCAGATGTGGGTCCAATCAATTTATGTGTATGAGGTGACGGCGGGTAGATTCAGGTTAGCATAAGCATGGGGATTTTCTGACAGAAGGGCGCATGGTGAATTCCCTGGAGTGAAAAATTCTGCTAATACTTGATTTAAAGAATCCTTGGTAGAGTAAAGATAAGCTATATGATTGTATGACGACATTTTTTGAATAAAATCTAATGCTTCCACCCTACGAATTTCCTTTAGTACGCCACTTATTGTGAGGGAGGGGTCTAGGATTTCAGGTATTGTGAAGTTTAATTTATGTTCCATTATTGCGTGACGCATAGCCGATACTTTGACTTTATTGATAATGACCAAGGCTCCACGTCCATATAATTTGTACAATGAATCTTCAAAAAGATCGCAGTTTGTTAGGACCTCGTTCTCAGATAACCTGTTAAGTTTACAAATATTATCGATAGTAGCTTTTGCATACGCTTTGCCTACTTGGGACAAGGCTTCTTTTATCGACCGGTGGAGAATCTCTTCGGATTTAGAGTCAAGTGCAAAATACTCGAGGTCATCTAGAAGAGAGAGACAGTGGAAGGTCTTTTTGAAATTCATAGTTAGCATCTTACCCCATATGCGCGCACAAGACTGTTGTGTGTCAAATTTAGCAATTCACAATCGGTTACCTCGATCATCTTCGTAAAAAGAATATTTGAAAGGGATATTGAATCAACCCCAGGAGTTGCCAATCTAGGTAATAATTTCACGATTCGGTATAGTTATTATTGGTGAGAAATATTCATATACTTTTTCCTATCCTACGACATAAATATTATTTCTATCCCCAATAAGGTGCAAAATGCTCACCCACCATGGCAAATAAAAAAGCTAACTGATGAATGCTATTAATCAGGATAGAGTTGATACAAGAGATTCATTTAATTAAATCAAGATTGTAGCAGGGGACTTTATTTCCTGTATATTGTGAGTGATGTTGATCTTAATTTATAGCAAAAGATTCGGGACTTTTTAAATATCAGAACTATTCTTTTTAGATGTTATGTGGACAAATAAACCGCTGATAATTCTAGTGGCATTCATATTCACCTCTACTCTAATAATGACGACATGTTTTAATCCGGTTAATGCACAGACAAATGAAACTAGCGCTAAAATAGTAGCGGCAGGAGGAGGAAATAGTACTTCTCCTCTAACTAGTTTTGTACCTCAGAATATTGAAATCAAGACTGGAGATAGTGTTACTTGGAATAATCCAACACCAGTTTCAGAACCACATTCTGTTACTTTTATGAAGGACAATAAATCCTTCCCCGACTTTGTGGCATCCTTCCTTGTTCCTAATTCAACTCAATTTCAGTCTCTTGATCCAAATTCTAATGCAGAACCGCTCTTTGCACCCATTCCAGACCAACCTCCCCAAACAAAAACTGTGGTGACGGTAAA
>JBBRRH010000114.1:0-10391 GCA_038201105.1 Nitrososphaera sp.
CATTCATTGAGCCAGGTTCTGCCAAAGGATATGGAATTTATAATGAAATTAATTCTAAGAACGTCTTTATGCCCACGAAAACAATAGAACTTTATATTGAACCTTTAGGCTTTGGATATAAGCCAATTATTGACAAAGAAGGTAACATTATACATCAGATAAACTTTACAGCAAATGCTTTGGTTTTTGACAAATATGGAAATCAGACTGGTGGTATGTCATATGATATTCCTGTAATAACTTCACATAATAAAAATACAGAGCACTACTTTACAATACCAATTAATAAAGAAGATATTCCATTATCAGGAGGCTAATATGTTATTAGGTATTTCATAACAGATGGATCGAGTGGAGAAACATTTGAGATAACAAAGAAGATTAAGATAGCCCAAATTATTCTTAGTGCTACTGCGAGCTAAAAGTATATTCGTTTATAACTTGGGGCTTCAAAAAAATCCGAATTGATTTTTACTTAAACCCCGGATTGATCTATACTTACACCGCTGTTATTGTCCAACTGGCTATGTTTCTATAGAAACATTCATCTTCTGTTTACGGCTAGAGTTCGGCTGTATTCTTCAGGAAATTACAATTTTAAACCATTATTGTAATTAGAATATACTACAAAATAGAAGCTTAAGGGAACTTGAATTGCAGAGGGGATGTACCTCATTATATCTAAAATCAGAACCTAAATTTTTTACTTCACAAGTTTTTTTATTGCATTACATATGAAAACTTATTAGATAGTTTCCTTGTTAGAGTGTTCATATGAAAAAGGAAACACAAACGACAACAACAACTAGATACACCACCACTACTACTAGCATAATGTTTTTGTCAATTGCAATGCTTTTTGCAAGTATTGCACTAGTTCAGACAACAACAACACCACCACAAGTTGTATATGCACAGAACGCAACAAGCAGTGACCAAGCACCAACATCATCATCATCAAATGCTTCTACCACTACTAATACTACTCCGGGTGTAACTGATTTTAAGACTCTACGAGACCAGTATCTTGCCAAATGGAAACAGCTTAATTTCCAATCAGCTTTTGACACATTCGTAGAGGATGGTTCTGTTCGAGGATATGGAGTATATCAAAAACATCCATCTAATGTTTTTAGTCCAAATACCCGTTCAATTGCACTATACATGGAGCCTGTTGGATTCGGATTCAAAGAAGGAATAGATAAAGAAGGTACAGTATTGTATTCATTTGATTTCAATGCGACCATTAATATTTCAGATAAAGCAGGAAATCCAATAACTGAACCTATTCCTGCAGATTTCGGTGAATTTCTTAATTCACATAACTGGGGTACGGAAGCATACGTGCCTATGACATTGACTCTAGATAACCCACTTCCTATTGGTGAATATAAAATAACATACACATTAACTGACGGCACATCCGGGAAGAGCTTCGACACAGTAAAAGATATCAGAATAGCTGAAACCGTATCTTGAGGTAACGAGATACCTCCAAATAATTTTTTTCCTCTCTTTGAATTTTATTAATTTTTGATACGTTGCTCACTCCAAAGTTGCGCGGTGTGTCTTTGTTCATAATGCGGGAAACTCCCTCGGATTAATAAAGGGCTTTGAACTGAATCTTTATCCAAAAAACACAAATTCAGTAATTAGAATATCTTCCTGACATGCTCCCTATTTGCCTGTTGTTTACAGCTGCTCCATCCATTTTGTTTGTTGCCCTCCCTTTGTTATTTTTTGATGCTGACTCGGAATTCTTAACTATGATAGTACAGTCTGGTAATGCTAATAGTCTAACATTTGTGACAATGCTGAAAGTAAGGAACAAAAGATTATCAGAATTTTCCAACAAGGTACGTTTAACCTAGACAGAACTTTAACAAAAGATCTGATTGCACAAGATTATGTACTTTCTTTAGAGATATCCGACAACTATACCTATGATACCGCAGATAAAAGAATAACAATTCAGAACAGGACATTTTCAGGAACCTTATTTGGTATAGAAAATCTTGCAGTTATGCATGAACCTCAGATTCAAATGAAACTTCATAAGATAAGCTGTTTTTCTGTGCCCAATGATTTTAAAACTATAAATTATAATGCAACTTTTATTGACTCGAAAAATAACATAACTTGAATGCAACTGTTGTAGGATCATTGGAATTCCAAAATCCTGTTGTATTTGACCAAGCGATAGATCGTCAAAATGCTATTAGTGATAGTAGCATAATGAAGGTCACACTAGGAACAACAGCCCTAGGGCCTACAAACAGTTCTCCAGGAATAAAAATCAACCTCTTATCAATTAGCTGAATTAAACTTACGTACTAGGACTGTCTATGGTCAGTTAGCTGCTTGGTATGAATATTTTTGTCCCGTTGCTATATTCACAGCATCGCACGTCATATTGTTTCGCTCTTCAGTCGCTGGCTGCGGCAGCACCAGTCAGCAAAGCTGCTGTTTTTTCGAAATATGATTTTATATCTTTCTCCAGACTTTAGTCCAATTCATTCTTCTCTTCACTATCTTTACCAGGTAGCATGCACCCGCCTTGACCTGGAGTCTTACATGCTGGAATGCAAGGCTGACCAACACGAAGACGTACCTCGTCGGCGATCGGGTCTTGTTAATATCCCACAATATTACCCTATACGTCCGTGAGCGGAAATTGTCGGCATTGACACTAAATTCGTGATTTCGAATGAGTTGATCATCATTTGTGCATCTGCCAATGATTCAGAAAATTGGTTAATAACTCCTCCATATGTAATGAAATATGCTTTACCATCCTTCACAGTCACTATCTGCATATTCTTTAATGATGGAAGAGGATTCGATGTCTTGCTTTCCCCTTCTACTGTGAATGTATAGGTTATTTTATGAGCAGGTAATCCAGCTATAGTCGTATCTTCTGATTCTGTTAAATTAAAATCTTGCATAGATGTTCTAAGCTTATTGATTCCTAAATTGGTATACCTTTCCAAGGTAAATGTTTGGGAAGGCAGGTTTTCAATTCCGATGTTAAATGTCTCAGGAATTGGATCTGTAGGACTACATGAAGGACTGCATGGAACGATAGGTCCAGGTGGAGAGTAAAAAACAACAAAGGGTATGATACCTGTTTCTTGTTCTTGTATCTGCCAATCAGAAGGGTATTTGATTTTGATTCCCTGCATATGATTCTCGTAAGTTAACAAATCATAAGTATTATTTGCTTGTCCACTGCTACTGATGTCTCTAGTTGTCATACCTACATCATCTACCGTATTGTTATTCCCCGTACCGAGCGTCTGTAATTCAGCTAAGAATAGAGAGCGATTGGCGCTATTTAGAGCTGTGAGAACGCTAAGAGTATCATTATTCTGGGCTGCTATGTACGCATCATAAAGATGCTGTTTTAATTGTTGCAGTGCAGTTGGGCTCTGATCCTGTGCTGTAACGGGGGCTGTTGTAATTAGAAGTGTCGATATTGCAATCGTTATCGCAAATATTACCTCCACTTCATTGGCAAAGGTTAAGGGCGTCTTCTTTGTCATCAACATAATAAGGTATAACATAAGGTTATACTTATAAGAATTCTCGGAGAAAGCGTTCATAACCGTAATATACATTGATTGTATTCTCCTCTTTAAGATGAATTGAAACCGGATTAGTAGTGGCTATAGGACTAGAGAAGGCCTGGACTTTGAAATCATTCTAGAAATAAAAATCTCGGATGACAGATAATACGAATCTTTAACCATTAATCCCTTATTGAATATTATTGCGATTTTTGTTTTAACAAATTACATAGATAGCATCAGTTTATTGCTCAGCAATGGCTAGATTTCGCTTCGCCATATACGGGATAACATCATCATCGCCAATTATGAAAGTGCAGGTGGATTGATAGAATGAATATCTTCTACTTTCCAATCCTTAAACTCGACCATTCTTTTTTTATCCTTCTCAAACATTTTAGACAAATTGTCTAAATCAGGTGCTACTTTTTTGTAAGCATCTTTCAATAATTGTGGTATGTCTTTTAATGTTGCATGATTCAAAGATTCCCCCAGACAATTTATTTCAGCTACCAATTTAGTGAACACCTTACTAGTATTCAGTATGGAGAGCATTCTACTGTCCTTCATACAGCGCATTGACAAAGTCTGGATCTAGTATTTGGGTAAGGATAGGATTCTCGCTAATCTGACCTCTTTCCAAGAAAAATTCAGATATATTTTTCCCAGAAGAAAATAATGAAACTGTTTCATTCGATTTGCTGTTCATTAGGTTAACTACGTTATCTTTTAACGAAGGCAACGTGACGCCGTCAATTCCACTCTTTATCTCTTGTTCACCGATTCCTAATTTGTTGGACATTATTTTCAAAGACTCCTCTTTATTATTCTTGTAGTACTTTTGAGCCTCAATAATCGACTTTATTACAGCCTGAATATCTTGAGGTCGTTGTTCTATAACATTTGGATGAAATGCAAGGACATTTGTTATAATACCCGGAATATTTCCTGCGGCAAACAATATCTTATATCCTTTCTTTAATGCTTCTGTCGTATACGGTTCATAAGTATGACCGGCAACAATTGTTCCCTCTTCTAGTCCTTGTGTAACGTTTTGACCAGGAAGATCGATAAATTCGACATCTCCTTCCTTTAATCCCACATTTGCCAGTGCCTTCAGCACAATCAAATGCGAAAAACTATTGATACCTTCTACACTAATTTTTTTTCCTTTTACATCTGCTAAGGTCGTATTTATTTTTCCAATAATAACATCTGCAGTATTTGAGAAATCACTTCCGTATACAATTTTTGATTCCACGCCTTCCGAATTTAGAAAAAGGACATCAGAGTAAACTGCAATGATACCATCAAGTTCTCCATCAGTATATTTATTGAGAATCGGGACAGAATTCGGTATCATTGTAATTTCTACTTTGACATTGTTTTTCTCAAAAAAACCCTTTTCTTGTGCCAAGTAAGAGAAAAAATTAGGAGCCCAAACTGGAAAGCCTAACCTTATTGGTTCGCCTGCTGCGCTAGCACTAGATGCCGTTGTCCAAATGAGATTTGTACATACTGCAATGATTATAGCGACAATGATATACGATATTATTTTCGAATGATTTTGAACTGGCATACCAAGCTTACTTGGATTTAAATTTCTGAATATTTGATTGTACGCTTCAGGTTCCGCCATTATTTCATTGTTTATCAAATCACGTAGCCCATATTTCTTCAACCTCCTTCAATTCCTCCAAAATATTCCGAAAAATTGTGGTTGAAATTAACATTATCATATTGTGAATTGTCGAGCTTCCTAATAGATGAGATCTGAGTATTCGCTCCACTTTTAGAGTAATTGCCCTGTTGTTGTTGCAGCTCTGGTCAAATATTATGGGAGTGGAAATACCTGAGTCTGATTTGAGCCTGGCCTAAGAGCCGCAGAAGTACGGTATTCTTCATGGTTTTCAGATTTAGCCTATAATTTCTCTAATGGAAGGTAGTTTTAAAAAAATGAATATGCCCATGTAGACGAAACTCTGCCACTAGTAATGAATCCTCAATTAAACCAACTCTGGCCGCAGATTCATTTAACGAGAAGGAGCGTTACCTTTTATGAGTAGGTAAGATCCAACCTGATACCATTTAATCTCAATATAATGTTGCATCTATATCTAGCTGGGACGATACGACCAGCAGAATCGGATACACACATAAGACCAATACTATTACCTAGAACTACTAATGCCGTGGGTGCTCTACGGACGAACAGCTAAACTACAGATCTATTTCTTAGGGAAGCAATTGTCGCAGTTCTACCTACGGGACTCCAATTGTCTTTTTCAATCATTGTTCGAATACGAAATCCATTAATGTCTTCAAAGATCAAGTCATTTGACTCTGCTTTGTCTTTGGCATTTTTCCAACGATTGACAAGTTCTTTTTCATTGATGCCCGAAATTACAACTTCGCCGTATAATTCAGGTTTTAAAATAGACATATTTCGACCTAGACCAAATCGCTGTTCGTCATTCTATTAAGGTTAATGAACAAAATCTCTGTGCAATTATTCAGAAAAATACAAATCTAGAAGAAATATTCTAGATTGCTTGAATTCTCACTAATTTAACAATGGATGATGAGCCTGGTGCATTCTTTTCTCTGTGGCTTTGATTTCCTCTAACAGTCTTGTACGTGCGCGTGAAGCCTATTATCGGGGACAACGCTTTGAATGATACAGGAAACGTGTCATTATCTATAATGAGTAACTCACCTGCTGAAGAGGGAGTCTATGCTTTATGATTATTTCTTTTCCAGCGCTACGGCAACTTCTTCCAGTAACTCTCTTGCTGCTATTGGTTTGACTAAAATTCTTGAGAACCATTTTAGATTCTCGTCTACTTCTAATTGTTCGTGGGCAGCCGTGAGTAACATTGCCTTAACCGAACTGTCGAGTGCTCTTATCTTTTGAAATAACTGCAAGCCATTTAGAGGTGCCATACGATAATCAAGTATTAGCAAATCATAATAGTTGGACTTGAATTCTGAAAAAGCCTTCAGTGGGTCGGTATAAGTATCCGTGACATATCCTTTGTCCTCTAAAATTAATGCAAACAGGTATACGATGTCCAGTTCGTCGTCTACAAGCAATATTCGTGTCACTAAAGCCCGTCACTCTGCCATACCCAAGACACGTGGGTTGATTGATACTCCTGTCAATAAGGCCATTATTATAGTGATTATTTTCTTCATACCTGCCATTATTTGTCCTCTTAGTAAGACTCTAGTAGACTTCATTTGTTACTAATAATCACCAATTATCGTTTCAACCAATAATTAGCAACTATCGTTTTAAGAAAATACCCTTCTTTTTCTTATGCCTTGGTCTCAATAAAACCGATATTATTGTTTAACCCTTAATAGAAACTATCTCCAGATCTAGACAATGAAAGCCTTACCTACTTCAGTTCTAGCTAACAACCCCATCATCCATGGCAACAATTGAAATGATCGCATGGTTTGCATTAGGATTTATACCAACATTTGGTGTACTGGAATTAACAACGAGAAACGTAAGATCCAAATTTCACTTGGTGGCTTATTGTTGTCGGACATAGGTTTTGAATTACCGCCATCCCCATTTGCAAGGGCATTCATAGCAATTAAAGTTCAACATATCTTATTAAGACTCAACAAGTATTGTTAAGTGTCGGTGTGATTGTGTCGAACTCGCAACGGATTGACGAGCATTTCGCTAATCCAGAGGCTAAAAAATAGGTGGTATTAGGACATGTCATTTCGATCTGGAATTCGCATTATATTTAAACTGGTTTCAACTTCATGGATCAGGTTAACCATTGATACAGGTTTTTGCAAAAACTTGTCAACGCAATTGCATCCTTGAAACAATTCATCTTCAATTTCAAATGCACTAATTAACATTCTTGCGACGTTTGGATTGATACCTTTAATCTTCTCCAGCAATTGAATTCCTGTCATTCCCGGCATTCTGTAGTCTGAGATCACAACCTTGTAATTGCGATGATTTATTTGAAAATGTTCTACTGCCAGATGTGGATCAGTAAAACCAAATACTTGAACTCCGACTATTTGACTTAAAGCATCTCTAAACAAATACACTAAATCCATCTCATCGTCTATTATTGCTACATACATTGGCGATTGACTACTGTGATCCAATGTTGTACCGATTTGTTCTTAGAAAATATATTTAAATTTTACTCGTCTGTGGGAATCTCCAAATTATCCCGAATATCATAACGTACCTCGCTCAGAGTGGATTGACGCGCAACGCTTCACTAGACGAATAATCTAAATTCTAAATCTTGATGCATAGTAGTCGAGTAAAGATTTATAGTTCGCAAAAAAGTGGGGACGGAGATAATGAATGAACATTAGTTTTTATGCACAAATTGCGACGAACCATTCGAGACTTACCTTCCAAATGAGACCACCACAACCTCCTATAATGAATGTGAGAATGAGGATCTGAAACATCATAATCGAACGAATGTTACGCAATGCCAAAATTGCGATCAAAGGAATACGATTTATTATTGTACTGATAAACATTCACAACTAGAGACTGGAGATTAAATTTCTTTTGTCCTCTTATAACATAAATTCTATTTACAATTGCTCTACGATGAAGGAAAAACGCTAGATAGAGCTCCGAAATATGCTTTCGGGTCTGTCTAATAGTTTCTATTTTTGTTGTACGTTCTAATTTGAATAGATTGTATCAAGCCTATTCGAGAACTGGAACTCACAGAGCAGAACATGGAAGCACCCGGACAATACTACAAACTTAATCGAATAATATGGTCGTTAGCTAGCTCCGAGTGATCATTATGAAGGCTTTCTTGTTTCAATATCGATTACTTGAAAGTGATAATCAAGCAGGATATTGTAGAAAAAGTTGACTAATTCCAGCTCCCCTAATGAGTTACAGAATGACGCGTTATCATGTAACTGCTGTTACTTTTTGGGGATCTTGTCCGTCTAATTTACTTTTATGGACTTGCTAGTGAATTGTTTATAGTCCGTGCGTTCTCAACTCCCACTCTCCAAAACTCCCTATTAGCATCAGCCAAGCGTTGAAGACTTTCCATGTTGACCGTCGCCAAATTATTTGCTAGATTAGTAGCTGAAACTGTATTGTCCACAAAATTGTCTATCATTCTACTGTAGTACTCTGTCACTATCTTTGGTATTTAGATTTTTTGATGACACGATTACATGAAGTGTGTGCTTTAATTAGAACCTATGCATTAGTCATGCCCTCGTTGCTTTATAGAACTAATTACAGGAAACGGTGTTTAGTTATCTGATAACCGAAACAAGTTACAGTCAAAGTCCTTTGGGTCAATCTGGCACTCCTTCAAAATAATGTTACTTATTATTAGTAACCTATTTTGCACTATTTACTAAGTTATAGAGATAAATATGATGACGTGTAGTATAGTATAATGACAAATGAATTTGAAGTAGATGCAAAAGCAGATACTAAGAGTGATACTGAAGAGGAATTAGAGAGTGCAGGAGATAAGATTAAAGCCGGCGTAAAAGCAGTAGCTAACAAAATTGCAGATCCAGATAAAGATCTGGGTACAGAATACGATAAAGAGAAATTGAAAGAGAAAGTCGAGTAAGGCTTTCTCGTTTTTTAACATAAATACTTGCCAATTGTGCATTAACAGTAAAAACAGCATATGCTCTAAAATTATTCCTGTTTCCCAAGATAGTTTTCTATTTAAAGCATCTAAGTAGTAGAATGTTACTTATTCTTAGTTTACAGCTATTATATACTGTGTTGTAGTATATTATCTTGAGTTAGAATTAAATCGTTGTCCTCAAGATCCACACTCGTAAAAAGATGCAAATGATATGATTAAAACTGCGTTTATACTTTTTAGAAGGCTGAAGAATAAATTAAATCTACGTTCACGAGCCCAAACATGCTCTTGTTGCATGCGTTTTTATAGGGGGAGAAGCGAGAATATTACTTTCCGGCAAGACAACTTTTAGACACCGCGACAAAGGATATTAACTGTTGAAGGCGACTAATCAGTATGTCTTTCCATCAGAGGTGATTCTAGGTGGTGGAAACGTTTGCTACTGTTAATAGCAATGGTGGTCGATTACAATTAACATGGCAGATAGAGAAATGATCGAATAAAAAATAGGCGAAGCTTTAGGATTAGAAAAGCGGCACAGAAGGCAGTCGAAGATTTAGACTCAAGTTTGATGATAGACATGATTAAAGAAGTTCGAATGCTGCTTAGTACAATGCAAATTCCAAACACAAATCGCATCTCTTAACTCTTATCTTTGATTGTGACATTAATATCATATGTTGGACATTAAGTGCTGTGAATGCCTTAGTGGATGATGATAATAATTCTACAAATCCCCATCTCAATTCTAATGGCAATAGACGACTATATGAGGATGAAATTAAAGTGATGACTGATTTTTGTCCTTATGGATCCTGTACAAAAATTCTATCGCACTTCTCACTTTTCAATTTACTTTTCTGACGAGTCTTTTCAGATATTCTGTACAAGAACCAATCAAAAATAATTGTCCATCTATTTTAATAAAAGTTTGTTTGAACATCTCATGTCTAGTGTCTCAATACCAGGCCCACTACAGCACATTAGCTCCGAAAATCTTTATTTCGGAGATACTCACCCAATCGCCTTCTGAGGATCCCGTAACTACGATGCGCACGTACCTGGCATCTACTTCTGGAAGATTATATCCTTCAAAGTCTAAAGTACTCTCAGTGCTTGGGCGAGTTAAAACATTTGTAAATGAGTTACTATCATTAGAGAGCGAGATAATAAAATCACTGGTGCG
>JBBRRH010000115.1:0-10303 GCA_038201105.1 Nitrososphaera sp.
CTTTTCTTTAATCTGCAGCCTTCAATTCCTCGCTGTAGAATCCACATATCGAATAACATTTTTTGTGGACACATCAGCAATAGAAGTAGCTGATCTCTATATTTATCAAGAGAATCTGCTGAGATCTAATAGTCCGATATCATAATCTTCAATTAATAAAAACACTCCTGTCCCATTCCAAAAAATATAATAGCTATAAGGGATGAATCCCCCAAGTAAAACAAAAGGGTTCGAATCCCGCTCCCCGAGCTCAACGCTGTATTCACATGCTATGGTAAGCCATTGGAAGTCAGTCAAAGCAAGAAAAAGGAACATGCTAACGCTACAACTGAGCATCTCGATGCAAATCAGACTAAAGAAATAACAGAGAGGAACAAAAGGGTTGCAAACGAACTAAACGATTCCTTGACTGCACTTAAGGAAGCCTTTAATACTAAGAGTCCTCCGACTGCAGCTGATATCAAAGGAAAGTTGAGTAATCTTGATGCTTTGTTGGGAGAAGTTTTGAGCGTATGTGCGTTTGAGCGAACGTATGTGCGTTTGAGCGAACGTATGTGCGTTTCTTGAACACAGCATCAAGAAGGTAAGTCTATTCATTTAAGAATAGCACAAGGAGATCTATATAGAGAAAAAAAGTACGGCAGCATGCCAAACAATAAAGTAAAGTCTCTCCAAATTGTCGCGATTATCAAACTGTACATGAAGCATTTCTACCGACCATCGATAGGACGAAATAACAAATTTCTCACCTTCAATTCTGCATTCTATTAGATCCAATAATTCCTTAACGGTCGTGTTTGGATGTCGGTCCATAAGGCGTAAGATTTGATTCGCATGATCCATTTTATTTTGCAAAGTAAGGTTAAACAGTGGACAAATAAATTTATGATGACCAATGCGAGGCTAAGAATCAGTCCTATACTACCGTCGAAAATACTAGAAAGAAAAATAAAAAGGAATTTGAAAACTAAGGTTTTTACTGTCATAATAGCTGATCTCACTACAATTTCTATATAGTTCACCTATGGATCGGCCGTGACACTATTTTTTGTTAAAACTAAAAATCTATTGTACCAGAACAAAGCGCCCGCAATTGAGAGATAGCCCGCATTGTAAAACATGTCCCAAACCCATTCCTGGCGACTCGCAGATTCTTCGTTAACAGCCAAAGCGTAGTCAAAGCCAATATCCGCCACACCTACGAAAACTATGAACAGCGATATCAGTATCCAATGAGTATATGCTGGTTCTCCTTTTCTGAAACTCCACAGTATTGCAATTGCAGGTACTAATAATACTGCATCTAGGATAGGATATGTCAAGTTAATGACTAGCTCAAGAACACCTTGGTGATGACCTGACAGGCCAAAAATAAGATAGAGAATAAATCCTAAAATTACAGCTAGCATAGCTGATAAGATAACGAGCATATCATTTCCTATGACTTTCTTTGTTACTGTGTTGTAGATGCGATAAAGATGGTATGCCAGAGGTGCGTAGCCTGCTAGCCAAAAACCGTCTGCTGGTGAAGGAAAAGGCGTTTCAATTCCAAGTCCTAGCTGGTAATATGTCCATATTATTTCAGCAGTAAACCACAAGCTCAAGCCAACAGTGAGAAAGGCAAATGTTTTACTATGTTGTGAATGTGCTTTAACTTGTCTAAACAACACTATTATAGCAACAAATAGTGCTATTGCTGCTGTGACATTGATTGTCAGATTAGTATAGATAACCCTAGTTTCTAAGTTCGAAAGAAAGATAAACGAATTGACGAGAATGATAAAACCAATTAACGTAAGAATGACATACCTGAGCTCCAGCAAAATTTCCATTGATTTTCTTAACCGTTCTCTATCAAAGAGGCGAACAGATTTTATGCTAATGTTAATAATCACGAAAAAAATCGCCCATGCCATTAGTGAGCTATATACTGATGCTTGGTAAGGTTCTATAGCTGTATGTTGAAGGATATTAAATTCAAATGTGATTTGTGCTATCGCATATACCACGTCTGAAATCGAAAATGCAGCAAACAGCTTCTTTAAATCCGTCTTAATCCTGTGTAAGTCTTTTTTACCTGTTAGGGAATCCGTGTATATTTTTCTGTTATCGATATAAAATAGAATAAAAAAAATTGGTGTTTCAATCGCATATTCAACTATTAGAGAGACTATGGAAGTTTCGAAACTGTTCTTAGAACTGTTATAGTAATAATACTGGGTAATCAGTGCAGTTAAGACTAATGAACATAGCCCAGCTACGACTAGATTTTTGTTGAACAGGATAATATCTCTATATTGTTGATAAAACTCAGATTTCGTTACATTCATGGTCGCTCACTTGACCCATGCGATTTGCAGTTTGGAAATCCTTGAAAGCACCATGGTTCATCGAACTTAACGATTCTATTTAAGATTTTGCCAAAAATGGTGATTATTATTATAAATATCAGACGATAGAATATAACGCATATTTAACCAGACATGTGGAGTTATAATCCCATAGCTTCTTCAATGAATTTATTTGTCAAGCTTCTTCAATGATTCAAAAAAATTGTACCGGTAAAGATTCTGAAATAAGGTACATACAGTTCTAATCAGAAGTTTACTAATTAGAATCTGTGAGATACTGAAAGAAGGCAGTTTTATCATATTCTCTTTCGGGACTAGACGATTTATGCGTTCTAACATCTCTACTCGCTTATCGATGTCCTCACTATCTATACAACTTTGCATTAATTCAATCCAAGAAGGACTATTTGTCAATATCTCCATTATGATTATGTACGTCAAAATTTATAAAGTAGATCGAAAAATGTTCAGTTTAATTAAGACGCTACGAGGATGGCACAATCGGTTCACTATGGGTGAAGTAAACAATACTAAAGTCATTCAAAAGTAAGTATATGCAACTGATAATCGATACTAATCTGAATTGAAAAAATTTAGTTAGTATCAGTTATCAATTATTCAAATGTTGTTTTATTTCTTCAATGCGTTCAAATCTAGTCCCGATCACTATAGTCTCGGTATACTAATTACGATTTGAACCCGGTACTTGTATCCATATGCCCGCTGATCTAGCGTTATAATGTCTGTCCGCATGTTCGCATTGATTTGCATTAAAAGCATTTGAATGCACACATGCAGAAAATGCTCCATTAGGCGGAAGTTCCTTTTCGGAGAACTTGAAGATAATATTTTCAATTTGGGAGTCACCTGACTTGGAGGTAATCTTTCCAACATCAAGTATCCTTGATTTCTCTTTATTGGTTGCCTGCGAAGACACAGAAACCTTTACTTTACCACTATCAATCTTGGCGTCATATAGACCTACATTTAGCTCGAATGCTGTTACCATCTGTAGTGGAACTAAAATTAGAGCCACGACACATAGTAAAGCCAGACATAGCTTCATGCCTACGAACTGCTTCAGTAAGAAATTACGTCGTAACAATGATTCCATAAAAGGTAGATCTATCCTAAATCGGATAAGGGTTGCCGGAAAAAGATTGGTTTATGCCTAATTTTTGGAAAAAATATAAAGTTTCCTCAATTATATATTTCTTGCTCGGCTTCCGTAGAGAAATTAAATTAAAGAAGCTACAGTGGTAGGCCGTTATAGCCTTTGATTCAAGGTTTAATTCAGGATAATAGCAGGTTAGATGACTCCTTAAAGAGGGAATATTTTATATGACATATATCTAGACAGTAAGACCTTCTAATACGCGATGTTACGGTTCGACTCCACTAGTCTCGCTACAACAATTAAATTATTCTCGTTTTGATTTTTAAATGTTAAATCTAATTTGAGTCGTCTGTCTACTTGGTACTCTGACATAATGGTTTATTCAGGTCAACTCAACAACTGAGAAACTGGGATGATGTGTTAGCAAATAAGATTCTACCGCTATCCATTATAAAAAAAATGCCAATTTAATACAGCTATTGGACAGCATTGGCATTAATAGTAAAATATCGTATAAAGCATTCACTTGTAATGTAGGTATGTCTACACTATCTTGATAAACAAAGAACAAAGCAAGCAAGAAGGAACTCCAAGGGGAGAACTTATTCAAATATTCAAGAGCGTCTATGACGATAAGTCAATTATACTCTTGCTCTATTGCTCATTTCCATGAGAAACTCGACCTTAATTAAGTTGGGTATGACACGAAAGAAATTCTACGCGAGAAATGGAATGGTTATCACGACAAGGATTAATAATGAGGAAAGGAAGACAATATCAATCTTTCAAACATGGTGAAGATAATCGTGAGCATGCCACAGAACGAACTTCATAGTTTGGTTGACACACTGATGATAAATGATGAATTAATAAATTTTACGCATCAGACCTTATGCCTGAACTTACTGCTCAAAAAAATGACACGAGTGACACGATATAACTAAGTAATCTACATTATATGGTAAACTCTACCGTTTTATTGTCTAAAGTTCATTCAGCCAAAGAACGAATTATGTTTGTATCATCACTTTGATAACATATTTTATCATTTTTTTTCTGTACTAAATTCCGCATTTTATTAAGTAAAAAATCTAATTCTGTTTCTTATCGTGGAGAGTAAAATACCCCACATAAAGTATGGTCGATAAAGATAGTTAGAAGAATAGAATGAACAAAGTAAAATTAGCAGCGATGTTGGCATTATCGACTGGACTGTTGGCGGCCATCGGCGGATCCACTTTACCAGTATTCGCTGGTGGAAATGGTGACCATCATGATGGTCATGACGCAAAATGTAAACACAATGATGACAACAATTGCAATAGTACTGAAATAAATCAGAAAGTAGATGCAAAGAACTACTGTGAGATACTGAACGAAAATAAAGATCACAGCAGAGACAATGAAAATATCAATGATCTGGCATGCGAAAATTTTGCCCAGAATCAAAACGACGTAGCATCAATTGACGATCTGATATTTGGCTTAACCTGACAGGTCAAATTCTGCGCAATCTTGAGAATACCACAATTTTTTTCCTTTTACCTGCATGAATATCTCATTGTTGAAAATATTTAATCTAACCTTAGCCTTTCATTGATTTTTGAACTTATTGGTATGCTGATGATATGGTTTCATCAAGTTCAGATTCAAATTTCTTTAGTAATCTATCGAAACTTTCTTTTATTTCCTTTACTCTCTTTTCAGTTTCCTTCTTGAATGCCGCAACATCCATTGCCTTATACACATGATACCATCCTCCTTCCTTCAGTGTCTTAGTGTCTTTCTCGCATATTCGAAGATTAACCATTTTTTGCAAAGATCTAAAAATAGTAGTCTTATCTCTGTCTAATTCTTTAGCAAGGATTTCAAGTGAAACAGGTTCGTTCTTGGATATTAGGACAAACAATAGCTCTAATTCTAATGGGGATAAGTCATACAATATCGTAAAAAGATCCTTAATTGATGAATTCATTCTGGTTATGGAACTGACAGAAGAGGACGGCATATTCCCTAACTTTAGATTATTGCCGTGTCTAATAAGTATTGCTAAGTCCTGTCCTGTCATGCTTGGTATTGCTGTATTGACCCAATATCATGAAAGTTTATATAGACGAGTAGCATGATATATCTGTAGATGACGCCATCAACAATGTTCATTCAAGGTGAAGTACCAGAAGTAAAATATAAAGGGCGGATGAACAGTTCTCCTCAAATTTCTGAGGTATTGGAAGCTATATCTGATGATAAGGCACTTACACTTTTTAATACTGTAGCGCTAAGTTCTGGCAAAACCGATACGTTATTGAGCACAATGAATTTGACACGTAAGCAATATTACTCAAAAATGGGGCGTCTCTCCAGACAAGGTTTGCTCGTCAGGAAAGGTGGACGATATTACCTTACAACTCTTGGCAAGGTGTTATATGAATTACAAAGTACCTTAGGGGTCGCACTTGATAATTATTGGAAGCTCAAGGCTATAGACTCCTTGTTAACTCCGCCTGGCTTGCCTGAATTTGAGCTGAATAAGATGATTGACACGCTACTCGAAAATGATGAATTGAAAAAGTTAATTTTGACAAAGTTAAAATAAGCATCTTAGACAATACGTTATGTTTTGACTAGTAGTAACAACATCATCTACTACAACTAATGGTTTTTCTACTCCTTCTATTCCCTTCTTGAGGCGGTGTTTCTAACAAAAAATCCAGCCAGCTGGCCTTAGCGAAGCTATTTGCTACACTGGCCGATTGAGGTCGTATCCGGAAGTGCACCTGACTCAAGACCCTCTACGAATTTGGTCCCATGAAACATCTTCCTAATATTTACTAACATGAGTTTACTTATTAGAAACAACTCCTTCAGAGTTGACAATTGTTCCTATTTCTTAATAAAAATAATTCTTATTGCTTCAGAAGATAACATCTACATAAATTATTCAGTGTTTCTTAATTATCTGTTCAAGTTGCTCGCGAATTTGTGGCAATAAACCCATGATCCCTCCTAACACTGGGTTGTGCTCCTAATTTAAAATAGATTACAAAATTCATACACAAACACGTTAGCTCGTGATAACCACGAATAATAAATTACTCAAAATGATATTTTGAAACTCTGATATTCACGAGTCTGAATTATCTCCAGATCTGCAGGCGCACGGCCCCTCAATACAAAAGTATCTACGGAAGTTAATCGACAACTGACTATTTCGTACATGAGAATATCTAAATCATCCCATTTCTCTACGGATTCCACAGATCTGAGAGCCAAACATGATATAACCAGCTATTTTCGTGGAATATCTGTATGGATAAAAATTGTTATTATCCTTTGGCATGAGTTCGTATTTCACTACACTTGCATTTTCTTTAGAGATTTGCAAATGAAGTAGTGTGTCGGCCATTATATCACTCCAAGGTAGCGGCAGAGCATCTTTCTTTGCTGCTATTAGCGAAATCACTCTGGCTAAATTTTTCCTATCTAGAACAACTGAATAGTCATACTCGTCATTTGGCTCTAACGGATCTCTTGTAGTATAAGGGTCTATGCCGACATATTCCCTGATTCTCTCCTTAAAATTAGCAACTCGCCATGTGATGACCCCGAGATCATATGAACTTAAACTTCGGAGTTGTGCAGGTGTGGGCGGTTTTGCATCCACGATTGAAAGCATGAACGTGAATAAGCCTTATTGTTATATAATGTATTCTAGAAAGAATTCAAATCCATAACCCGAATTGCATCTCGTTATACAATCAGTTCCAATTTAGATATTTAGTACTCTAAGAAGGTAGATGGGTCAGCTTCACGCAGAATCTTCAAGACAAATTTCATGGGGCTTCTCCACGGAAAGCAGATAAAAAATATCCTCAGATCACTTGCAAGTCTAGGATGACAATGCGGAAGAGATGGACCAGGTTTAGCCATCAATTACTCAAGTCTTGTCTTGCAGCATCAACAGAGGTTTTTATCGTATAATGCATATGGAATTTTACATTCTATGTCGTAATGATTTTTTCACTATGGGCTATTCAAGATCAAAACATCGTTTATGCATCTGTCCCTTCTTCGGAAGAACTCTCTTATGAACTTAGAATTTGGATTTGGATAATTTTCACTTGCTGATTTATTAGATCGGTAGATTTATCGGCAAAAAGATTTTCTATAAATCGTCCATGATTTTAAGACAAATTATAAAATTCATGACAACGGTAATTGATCGATATATGTGTTGCTCGGTTAGATCGGTTGTAAGTGGAAGAGGGGGAATACTAAGATCATCTCTACTAGAAGAGCTGATTCATTTGTAAAGTCTTTCATCATGTCTCCTCGGTTGTAACATTTTCTGCAGTACGTTCTTGTGTAAAGATATTATTATCCTCATTTTTATTGAATCTCTCCATTTTTTTTGCAAGGTTCACACACGCTCTCGCCAAGTCGTTTCCGCTTTCTTTAGTTTGTTCCACTGTTCTCTTGAAAGCGTACATATTAGCTAACATGTTATTATTTACTAGCTGAGTTGCTCTGAGTGTATTGCCTGCAAAACTACTGACCATAGTCTCATACGCTTCAATAATTTTACGTGGTGAAAACCACCAACCATTCAAGAACAAAGCATAGACACTTTCACAATAAGGAAGCAATGAGGATTGCATTGAATTAATAATTTCCTTTTGGGCATTAATGTAATTCTCAGCAATCTCTTGAGCGGATTGAATACTTTCTTCCTGACAAGACCGGATCTTCGCTATAAATTGAGGAATTTCGCTCCTTGCCTCCTCAACGGCCTTCAGTACATTTTCTTTCGCTTCGTCTAGCGATCGGTCCATTATGTAATCTTGCGGTGGCACTATGTTTTGTGACCCATTTTCAACGCCCGGTGACGTGTTTGACGAGGATGTCAAGTCAGTTGTTACCGTTCTCTTCTCATTTTGATCCGACGTCATATCTTCACCTGTTGTAATGGCATATGGTGGTGATGTAGCAACTATTTTTTCTTCCTTTGTCAACTGATACGCTTTTTCTTCTTTTGAATTCATTGACGCGTCAGTCCAAGTTTCAGATGTTACAGCACTTTTATCTTTCTTTGATTTACTGTCCTGACCACTCATTATTATAACTTAAGCTACATCAATAAATAAAAAGATGTTGTGTCAATATGTATGATTGATTCTAATAATATGGTTACAATTCCCCTTAGAAGATAAGACAGGAGTTCCGAATCGTTGCTACAAATAAAAAATACAAAGTTTTGTCTTTCACGGTGGCGTGGCGATTGTCTTACTAATCTTACTATTCTAGATACACAGTTTCACGGGTTAGGTTCTTCGTTATGGACAAATTATGACCTGCCGACCCAATCAATAAACCTTATAATCACCAGTACCGGAAACCCTCTGATGAGTCAATCAACTCAATATCCTCCAGGCCCGGCATATAAAATGCCAGGTAAGCTGGTTCGTGAATTTATTGGTGATCCTATCAAAATGTTAACGAAAGTAGCTCAACAATACGGCGACATATCTTATTTTAAACTTGGACGCGAGCACGTATACTTAATTAACAATCCTGATCTAATAGAAAAGATCCTCATATACGATCATCGCAATTTCAAAAAGGGGAAGAGACTACAGATCGCAAAAGGACTGCTAGGAGAAGGATTAGTAACAAGTGAAGGAGAGTTCCATAACCGTCAGAGACGATTAATACAACCAATATTTCATCCTAAGCAAATTAGGTCATATGGAGATGTCATGACAGATTATGCCGAGCGAATGACTGATAGCTGGAGAGAGGGAGAGGTATTAGATATCAACAAGGAGATGATGGAGCTAACACTTGGCATTATATGTAAATCTGTACTAAATTACGATATAACATCAGAAGCCCAACAAGTCGGCAAAGCGTTGACCACCTGTCGTAACTACTCAAAGAGGCTTCAGAATCCGATAGGCCAGGTTCTTGATAAGGTCCCCATACTGCCCAAGGTTAGAGGTGCTCGCAAAGCAATGGAGGAACTGAATACACTAGTTTACGAACTAATAACAGATCGAAGAAGTAAAGAATTAGAATATGGTGACCTGCTGACGAGATTACTTCGGGCACAAGATACAGAGATCGACCATAACTCCAATAGTGCTAATACTGAAAATTTTGCAGGCAGAATGTCGGATAAACAGGTAAGAGATGAGGTTACGACAATATTTATCGCAGGTCATGAGACCACGGCTAATGCACTCACGTGGACATTTTACTTGCTTTCTCAAAATCAGGATGTCGAGAGACAACTACATGAAGAACTAGACTCTATTCTTACCAATAGTAACAACGATGGTACTAGAACCAGACGAATTGTCTCAACTGATGACATCCCAAAATTACAATACACGGAAAAAGTCTTTAGAGAATCAATGAGATTGTATCCTCCTGTTTGGACTATTGGCCGTTACGTTGAAAATGATTATTCTGTAGGAGAATATCATATACCTTCTGGTTCTTCAATACTAATGAGCCAGTTCGTTGTGCATCATGATCCAAGATACTTTGAGGAACCGAATCGATTCAACCCGGATCGATGGACCGAAGAATTCAAAACCCATTTATCTCGATTTAGCTACTTTCCGTTTGGAGGTGGGATAAGGGGATGTATTGGAGAATCATTTGCGTGGATGGAGGGAATTCTTGTCATAGCAACATTGGCACGAAAATGGGAAATGCGAAAAGTCCCAACTCAACGAGTCAAATTGGATCCTGCAATAACTCTGAGACCAAAATATGGTATGAAAATGAAACTTAAATTTAGAAACTGAAACAGCAGCGAGTGATAGAGTAA
>JBBRRH010000116.1:0-10272 GCA_038201105.1 Nitrososphaera sp.
ATTTTACGGTGAAAGCGAGGAAAGATTGAGGGACACATTCAAAGAGGCTCAGGAAAATGCACCTAGCATAATATTCATTGATGAGATCGATTCGATTGCGCCCAAACGTGAAGAAGTATCTGGAGACGTGGAAAAAAGAGTTGTATCTCAATTACTGACTTTAATGGACGGGCTGGCATCTCGTGGAAAGGTCGTAGTGATCGGAGCAACCAATAGACCTGATGCTTTGGACCCTGCTCTAAGACGTCCGGGAAGATTTGACAGAGAAATCGAAATAGGAATACCTGATAAGACTGGCAGATCGGATATACTTCAAATTCATACCAGGGGAATGCCACTTACCGAAGATGTGGATTTAGAATCCCTATCTAAAGTCACACATGGATTTGTAGGAGCCGACCTAGAAGCCGTATGTAAGGAAGCTGCCATAAGAGCTGTTAGAAGAATATTGCCAGAAATTAATATGGAGCAGTCCAAAATCCCTATAGAAACTCTAAACAAGATCAAAATCAAAGGGACTGATTTCCAAGACGCCTTAAAGGACATACAGCCTAGTGCTCTGCGTGAAGTTCATGTTCAGAGACCAAATGTATATTGGACTGATGTTGGTGGTCTGGACGAAGTGAAGGAAGAATTAACAGAAGCAATAGAATGGCCGCTTAAACATACCGACCTGTTTAACCAAGCCGACATCCAGCCGCCAAAAGGACTCCTACTGTATGGTCCACCTGGAACAGGTAAAACGATGATTGCCAAGGCTATTGCAACCACTTCAGAGGCCAATTTCATCAGTATTAAGGGACCTGAATTACTGTCCAAATGGGTCGGCGAATCAGAGAAAGGAGTAAGAGAAGTCTTTAGGAAGGCCAGACAAGCATCTCCTTGCATAGTCTTCTTTGATGAGTTAGACTCAGTTGCACCTAGGAGGTCTGGAGGCGATAGTGGAGACGCCCATGTAACGCAAAGAATAGTAAGCCAGTTGTTGACCGAAATGGATGGCCTTGAAGATCTCAGAGGTGTGGTGGTGATAGGTGCAACGAATAGACCTGATATCATAGACGAAGCACTTTTACGACCAGGTCGATTTGATCGGATTCTGGCAATTCCAGTTCCCGACACAAGTGCTCGAAAAGAAATACTGAACATACATACTAAAAAGAAACCCCTAGACGCCTCAGTTAACTTAGACAAACTTGTAGAGCTTACCGAAGGCTATACTGGTGCAGATCTAGCAGCTATGGTGAATACCGCAGCAATGTCTGCAATTAAGGAACATATAATGAACATCAAGCGTGAAGATGAAGAAACAAAAGGGAATCAAGATAAGGAACAACAAGAGAAGCCGATATTTACAATAGGTATGAAAGATTTCGAAGCAGCACTAAAAAAGGTAAAGAAGAAGAATACCAAGGCCTTGTCTAACCCTGACGTTCTCTATGCTTGAGGAGATTGGAGTTGGCTGCCAGACTAACAACATCGCTATTAGATGATCCAAGGTCAAAGCCCATTCGTGGTAGAGTTGACTACGATCTCTTCAATTACTGTGCAAACTGTTCAATAAAATATCCAAAAAATATTCAACGTTGCTTAGATTGTAAACAAAAAATAAGAACCAAGCCTTGGCATCGCTCAAAGATAATTCGATGGAAAAGGATTTGACTCGGACCGAAATCAGTCTTCTCCATTTCTTAGGCTTGATATAGAAGTCTAGAATGAAGTTTTGAGGTGGCGGTAGCACAAAACCTTATAATTAGTAACATTATCCTATGATCAATAAAGGACAGTCTGACTTATGCCCAGATTGATGTAATCCATGACACTATGAGTCAATTAGCCTGTGATTGAACTGTCACGAATCCCCTTGGATTTGAACGCAAATATAAAGTCAAAAATGATTCACAAACCTCCACTGCAAAATTTCTCAAACTACTTTAATATCGAATAAGAAATATACCCGCATTATATCTGAGCATAAAATCTTTTTTTCAATGATTAATGTCAGGAAAGGAAAAAATGATTGCTTGACTATTAGTGGAAATTACTTTTGGTCTCTCTTATTACCTGCCGTAAATATTCTTTAATATTATCCTCTGTTATAGACGATTGGATGCCCGTTTCTTCCTGGATTTTTTGTTGATTATGTCGAACCGATTTAGTTATTTTGCCAATCATTACTTTTTCCATTTCAGGGGTTCCTATATTCTTAACCAATTCCGGCACAGACTTCTTTATAGAAACCCTTAATGAATTATCATGGGCTATTGAAATTGCTGAATAGTATAAACCTACACTGAACAAAAATGAGGATAATAATACCAACGAGTGAGCAGCCGCTCCGAATGTCTGTTGTAAAGCTGAGGTCTCGTTAGCAATACCAATAATAACGATGCCTATTGCAGAAATGGCAAGATAGTCCTTCACCCTTTCCACTGCCATGATTTTCGACTTCACATTTCTTGTTATGATAAAAAATGCAAGACCAAAAAGAACACTACTACCTATAGTACCAGCTCTGAATATAATTCTAAAATAGTATCGGTATGTATCATCAGATGGTAATGAAAATATTAGACCACTTCCAATGATATAGAGTACTAGTGGAATAGATAATAGAACATAGTATTTGACAGGAAACTTATCTGTTATTCTGCTAGATAGGTAGTACTCACGTAAGAGTAGAAACGTGCTTGCCCACGTAAAGAAATAAGGAGTATCAGAAACTAAATAGATAATGAATTTATGTAGTGGAATAAGAGAACTTGGTACAACATACAGCGTGGTAGTATCTCCACTCACAACTTTGTACTGTATTTGACCATGATATTTTTCATTGAGTTTATATACAAAAGATGATTGAGGAATTGCCCCTGGTGGCGATTTTTCCTCTACCACTTGCAACAATAATATTTTATCAGCAGCATCTAATCCTATCGACATAGCAAGAGTTGCAGCTGCCAAGCCATAGAGCAAAATCATCCAATTCTTAGTACCAAACCTGTACCACGAAAAAAATTTGAAACTAATCCATCCCAATATAATAGCTGCCGATGCGGAAGCAATTGCGTTAACAGAAGTTGCCAAATGTCTACCAAATCCCATACAGAAACTAAAGTATCCTGGACAATTTATCGAGTAACTATATAACATTGCTAAAAGAATTCCAAGCAAAGAAATTTGAATTATCGTTACTGCTACAAGCATCCTACTAATAAAAGGAAATTTTGTGAGCTGTAAGCTTATATTCTTGCAATATGCTATAAGAATCCAAGCACCGACTCCATGTGCTGCGAGCACCGTGAGTATAAAAATTGTTGTTTGTCCACCATTATCAAAAAATAAAATTTGACGCGAAGCTAACAAATCTACGGTTATAAGAATGCCCAGAGTTATAGCAGTGACTATTGCTACTCTTCTCTTCCTAACGAGGTACGAGGCGCTAAAAAAATTGAGCAAAGACATGGTTCAGTTTCGCTGTCATCAAGTGGGAACATGATGGCGGCCTGTTTATCAGTAACGATAACTGCTGCGCTGATTTTCTTTACCATTCTTCCGTTTATTTGGCCCTGGTGCAATAGTTCCATGTAACTGCTGTCCTTTACTAATTCAGAACTCACCTTAGGAACTATTGCCTTTTCAGGTAGAATGTAACTAAATTTTATACTGCGTGTCCTTATTTTAGCGATTACTGCCTCGACAAGTTCCAGCGATACCTCAGGTAGCATACCGTAAATATATTCTTCAGATTGCTTGTACATATCTTTGATACACTCGATTACAGTGACATATCCCTTTACAAATTTACTTTGATTCAACTCTCCTATTCTGTGGATAAATTTCTCTGGGATTTCTCCGAAATTGTGATTTGAAAAGTACTCTTTGTTCTTTGAGAGGAAATCCATCGATGGAATCTGTCTAACTATCATACTTCCGTATGTCGTTAGTGAAAATACTCCATGAGAATCTCTTTCTACCAGCCCTTCATTTAGAAGGCTGTCCAGGTTTCGCTTTACATCCTGCATTCTAGCTTTCATCTCCTTGGATATCGTTGACATCTTTCCGTTTTTGGTATGCAGAGAGAACATTATCTGTAGTCTGTGAGAATTCGCGAGCTGACGAAATGTCTCCTCAGCTTCGTCAAAGAACGACTCTGAATCGTTCACAATATGGCTCAAGCAAGACAAGCTATTAGAACATTGCCATGTAAGGATAAATCAAAGGTCATAATGGTGGTCTAACTCATTCCCCCGTCGTGAGGAGGCAATCCAAGTCAAAATAGCCGAAATGGTTTTTCAAGTCTTGAGAGCATGTTCGGCTACAAACGTGTCACCGTAAACAATCTGGAACTTTTTGAACATTTCCAGACAAGATTGAGTATCAAAAACATAGAGCAAACCGTTGATAACGTCTCTAAATGCAGAACTTTCTGGTTTATCTATGGGCTTTCCACACAGGGCGCATGTATTCTGTGGCGTTTTCATAGCTAACCTATAGAAATAAGGCACGCTTGACACATAAAGGAGTTGCTAAAGCTAAATTGATATTATAAATATTTAATGTATATATCATCCCTTTTAGTCCCGCTAGTCTTAAGGATGATGTAGACATGTGGTAATTACCAATCGATATGATAGTCACTTATTTTCAGAAACAATAAACCCTGCCCATTCTGGCCTAAATTATATACTGCGAAGCCAACACGATTCCAATTGTCTTCCGAGAACGGGCATGTCTTTACATAACTCAATATGGTGTCTCACTTTCCACCTTCAAGTCGGACTAGCATTCAGTAGTCGTAGTATCTATACCATAACTTGGATGAATCATTCCCATCACAATCTTATTTATCCTTCAGTTGTAAAACTGGTGTATATTTGGCTGCAGGTTATGAGCTATTTTCAAGACCAAATCATTTCGAACAGTCTCTAGAGAAAAGAAAAGAGAACATCTCAGATTTTCCGCATTTAGAATCATCCATTTTAGAAAAAAGCAGGCAGGAAACCCTTGTCAAAAGGTTGTTAATGGGCAAGCCTCCAGAAACAAAGAAAATTTACGATGACGAACTTGCAAAAGCAATATCGGAAGAATTTAACGATCGGATAAGGACTGTTCCTATTTTTGGAGATATAATTAGAGCTGTTCGCATGTCTATGAGGCGTAAAAATATATCATACGATGATTTTTTGAATTTATCAATTGATAAAATAACCTCTCAATGCCGTGTTTCTAGATTTGATATTGCCCAGCTCACGAGAATCCTGCCACTTTCCGGAAACGATTTGCTCCCTTTCATGAATGGTGGTCCTTCAGGAGAGTACTGGAACAAGGCTAATGATGGGTTCTATGACTGGATAGAGAACAGAAGCACTGAAAGTATATTTGGAATTGAACTTGGCTTTAAGGCCGACGATTATGGTATTGAAGTGAGTAACAAACTTATAAATAAAAAAAGGAAAATACCGAGCATTAACATTAGTTTACTTATTGACGGCTTTGTCTCCTATCTGATGACCAAGAATGAGAGTCGCCGAAAAGTGTTTGAAAACAATACAATAGATATGGTTAGGAATATGAGAAAGGAAGGAATAAACGTATATGTAAATGATAGCTGGAATCCTCTTTCCAGCGATTTTCTAGCAGCCAATCACATTAAGTTATGGATATTTGATGAGACAGCTCCTCCTTTTATGGAGGAATTGGTATTGAATCTCAATTCAGAAAGACGCTATATGATGAAATGGACAAGGTTCAAGGTCCAATTGTTCGTGTCATAAGCATAATGGCGTTACTACTTATGGCTAATCAAAAGAACCAATTACCTACAAATGAATCAGGGCAATATGGCTGGATTACCAAAGAGAAGTTACAGAAAATATTCAAGAAAAATAAAGGCATCACAGAGGGAACAATTCGAATGAAGATTTCAATGAATGTTCCTGGGTATGTACAAGATGCTCAACATGAATATATTTCACTATTAAGGCGACCTGACGTCGAGGAGATTTACATAATGGCACCATATTTCTCAGATGATAAGATTGCTAGAGCACTTATCGTGACTGCAAATAGATTGCGTGACAAATTGTTTAAGAAAAGACAACCTGATGGCATCGAGTCAACCATTGGATTAAATTCAAAAGATCACAAGAAGATCCACGTAATTTTTCCAAAGAAGCAAGAAAATCGTTTAATTGAGGAAGTGTCTAGATATTATGCGTACTATCTGCGGAATAATCCTGTTGTAGAGACTAGACAGTTTTATGCCGAAAATTCTGAAATACATGAAATGCTTCACGCAAAACAGATGGTTGTCGTACTCCACAACAAGAAAAGAAATTGGGTCAAATATGTGAAATTTGGAGGGAGTTACAATCCAGCAGGCCGTGCACAGAATATGTGGGAAATGAATGCTGTAGCAATCAATGCGACTTGGGAAGAAAGTGACGAGGGACCAATCGCTGCTCTTGAAAACCCTATTAGAGATTATCTCAACAATGTCATGAGGGTTGTGGTAGCCAAATATTCTGAACCCTTTCCATGGGGTCAGGCTAGCATCAAGTTATCACCATTTGATAAATTCTTTATGAAACTCTCCCAAATGCTCTGGGTCTAGCGACTTTTTTTATATTATGACTATGCCATTTCTAAATCATACAAAATTCTTTTGGGCTGTCCAATAGTTAGTTAGCACGCTATCAAATAGTATTGTTAAGATAAGAACTATTCTTGCCAACCCCAACTACGCTCTTCTCAAAATTGATAGCAAGTTCCAACATTTTGAAATCAAGAAACACTTAATTTTCACACAAATAATGAATAGGTTTCGTTGACGGCGATTAGCAAGAGGGTAGACACTGATGTAGAATATCTTGTATCCAATCTGCAAGAATTGATTAGGATCCCAAGTGTTTCGGCAAAAAACCAGTTTCTAGAAGAATGTGCCAAATTAGTATCCAAAATCATGAATGATGCAGGGATCAAGGCCGAGCTGCTTTACCTGGAAGAAGATGCAAAGTCAGGGAAGATACCTCCAATTGTTTTTGGTGAGGTTAAATCACGTTCAAATCCATCAGGAAAAACCATTCTGTTATACAATCATTATGACGTACAGCCACCAGACCCTCTTGACTTGTGGAATGCAGATCCTTTCAGCGGGAATAGGGAAGGTAATTTTGTTTTTGGTAGAGGGTCTTCAGACGACAAAGGCGAATTAATCACCCGCATTAAGGCTGTAGAGTACTTTCTTAAAGAGACAGGAGACGTACCATGTAATATCAAATTTTTGGTGGAAGGAGAAGAGGAAATAGGAAGTTCCCATATAGAGGAATATCTTACTAGATACAAAGAGAAATTTCAATGTGATGCTGTCATATGGGAATTTGGATACATCGATGAAAAGGACAGGCCAATAATTAGCCTAGGCATGAAGGGATTACTTTACGTAGAGTTGGTCGCGAGGGGGCCAAATGTCGATGTTCATTCAAGTCTTGCTGTTGTGATAGAAAATCCCGCATGGCGTCTTGTTTCTGCATTGAATACATTGAGAGATGAGCGAGGAAATATCCTGATACACGACTGGTATAAGGATGTAAGAGAGTTCACACCTGAAGAATTGGCACTCATAGAAAAAGATGAATTCGATGAAGAGGATTTCAAAAGAAATTATGGAATTAAAAAGTTTGTGAACGATGCGAGTCTTCAGGAAATTAAGAAAGTCCTGGTAGGTGGACCTACATGCAACATCGCGGGATTGTTTTCTGGATATATAGAGGAGGGGTCAAAGACAGTTCTCCCCAGTATTGCCAAGGCAAAACTTGATTTCAGACTTGTGCCAAATATGGATCCTAAAGTGCAGTTCGAGCGTCTGAAAGCACATCTTGATAAACATGGTTTCAGCGACATTGAAATCAAATTCATGGAAGGAGAGGCGGCATCAAGAACTCCTGTAAACGATAAGTTCGTAAAGTTAGTGGAACGGTGTGCATTCGAAGAGTATGGACAGGCAGTCACAAGTGTTTCATCAGCAGGTACCGGTCCCATGTACTATTTTGTCCAAATTCTCAATTGTCCTTGTGTAAGCGTAGGTGGTACCCATAAATACAGCAAAATCCATTCTCCAAATGAATTCAGCAGAATCGATCTCTTGCAGAAGACCACAAAATTGATTGGCAGGATTTTGGAAAATTTTTCAAGTATCTAGTTTGGCTGGCAGAAACAGATCAACGGTCCTTAATATAGTTAACCTTCCTGCGTGAATGAGAAATTCTGATATGGAGCCAAAACGCCAAATAAAAAAGAATAATTCACTTGTATATGTACCAGTGAATTTTTCACCACCTTGAATGAGGGAAAAGTACTATAGCATAACATTTGGTTTATTGTTCTACAATCTGATAAAGTTATAAAGAGCACTCAAAATCTTATGCGTCACCGATCGACGGCGGGTGATATATTTTTATGGTGAAAAGTATAAGTAGATAAGCAACTGAGGAAAAACGATTGAGATTAAAGCTGACCTGGTTGGCAGAGGCATTTAAGCTGGGCAAGATGTCACCCATCTTGCTAGGTGCCCTTCTGCTGTTTACAGTGATTTTTCTTCCAGGTTTGTCGCATGACAGGTTGACATTTGCGCAGGCAGCAACGGATGTCGGAAAGTTAAATTCAGTTTCTGTTCTCGCAAATGACCCTTTGTCCGGGTTGTCTTCTCCGTCCTCGGCCTTCATAAGCTCTGATTCTAAAACTTGCGCCCTAGATGATCCTTCTACTTTTCTTCATATCGAGTGTACTAGTTCTTTGCCTATCTTGTTTCCCTCTTTGAGTCAAATATCAAGTACTAAAAAGTCAGTTTCACTTCAAAATAACGATACTCTCCTTGCTAACGCTGACAACTTTACGCAAGATTCAGAAATTTTTGATCCCAATCTGCTAAACACCAACGAAAGTTCCTTAGACAATACGACGCTTCCAGGAATTGACTATGGCGGATCTTCGTCAGGCAGCTTTGATATATCATCTATTGGAGGGGACAGTTCGTCTGATAGTTTTAGTTTTGACAGTAGTTCGGACAGTAATAGTAGTGATACTGCCAATAATAATATTCCAAAGGCCAAGTCCCAATCTGTAATTGTAGACGAGAATACAACAAAATCGATAAAACTATCTGCATCCGATAAGGATGGCGAGTTGCTAGTATTTACTAATTTATCGAAACCCCGGCATGGTATTCTCGAAGACTCGATTCCACCAGACGTGACCTACAAACCTGATCCTGGTTTTAGTGGAAGCGATGCCTTCACGTTCAAAGCATACGACGGGGTTGATTTCAGTAAGATTGCTACCATTAGTATTGAGGTCAACAAGGCTACAGCGCCAACAATTCATCAAAATTCAACTACAACTGAAAATCAAATTCCTATCACTGTGGCTGGACCAGACCAAACGGTAAGTGAAACCCAAACAGTGAATTTAGGCGGGTCAAAAAGTTCCGATCCTGATGGAGATAAGCTCAGTTATAATTGGAAACAAACAGGAGGAGATGTTAAAATAAATATAGACAGCTCCGATGCTGTTGCAGCTTCGTTTGTAGCACCTGTTACTGAAAAGGAGGAACAAGTTAAGATTGAGCTCACAGTGGATGACAGTAAAGGCGGAAAATCAACTGACATTGTAAATATAACTATAAAGAAGGCAAATCAAGAGCCGGTATCTGATGCAGGTTCAGATCAAACTGCAGACGCTAATACGGAGGTAAAGTTGGATGGTTCTAAGAGTATTGACCCTGATGGAGATAATCTAAAGTTCGAATGGTCACAGACCAAAGGGTCAGACGTTAAACTCAGTGACAAACATGATACTTCACCTTCATTTGTAGCTCCAGAGGTCGATAAAGAGACTGAAATGCAGTTTGAACTCCTAGTTGACGATGGTAATGGAGGAACCTCGAAAGATGTTGTAAAGATCATAATCCCGCCAGCCGTTAGTGCTACTGATGCCCCTGGCGACAATAAGGGTAGCATTGCCAAGGACAGCAAGAACAACGATGGCAATAAAGACGTCTCTAGTAAGGATGAAGTAACTGCACAAGTTGCCACCACGGGTAAGGACGGTAAAAGTGATATTAATACGAAAGACAGTACGTCTAGTAGTAGCAGTAAAGACAGCAGTAGCAGTAAAGACAGCAGTAGCAGTAAAGACAGCAGTAGCAGTAAAGACAGCAGTAGCAGTAAAGACAGCAGTAGCAGTAAAGACAGCAGTAGCAGTAAAGACAGCAGTAGC
>JBBRRH010000117.1:0-10050 GCA_038201105.1 Nitrososphaera sp.
AAACTTCAATCTGGTCGATATCATGTATGACAAAGCAACTGGAGCAGGAAAGATCCAACCCACAAAATACTTTGAAATTATGACAAAGGCTTACCAGGATGTATATGATCAGCCCTCGGAACGTGTTTTCCCGACTGCATCGAATCCTAGTCAACCTTAGGTAAACACCATTAACTTCAAACAGTCTCAGTTATAGGAACAGTACTCGCAGTTCTGAAGTATGTGTCGAAACGCAAAAATTCATGATTCAAAAATATTGAATATCTAGGTGGCATATGCTCCATGTCATTCAAATAATCAGTGATTGGTCAAAAGGAAATACTTAAGAATTTATTATTTCAGTCTAGAATGTGACAACTGTATACATCGTAAGCCGTGGCAAAGATTGCATTGCTATAGAAGGTGTTTTTTCAAATAAAGAAAAAGCCCAAGAGTACATTGACTATTTCAAAGGCACTACTACGTATAATGACATAAATGAAGAGATTGCTGAACATGAATTAGATAATGTTCCAGATTATATCAAACGTAAAGAATATTCTTGGTATATTCAATTGGACAAGAAGGGAGAAGTAAAGAGATTAGAGAAGCAGGAATTCCATGAACCTTGGTTTGGTTTCATTCCTGTAAATGTCTCTGACAATACAAAGGAATACTATTTAGCCGGTTACATTCACGCAGAATATAGAGAAGAAGCAATTACAATACTAAACGAACAACGGAAGTGGGCATTGGATAAAGATTCTTGGGGCGATGATGGCGTATTCCGATCAAGTTAAAAGTATTCACGCTCTAGCAAGAAAGAATTATACAAAAGTCCAGACCACCATCAGATTATAATGAAAAAAATAGCATTGACAATGTTGAGCTTCTCACTATTTCTATCCGTAGGAATTTCAGTCAATCTTGAGGAGGCAAGTGCACAAAATACATCAATCCCATATGACATGCAGGCAATCAAAAACGGAATTGGAGACAGCTTGTCTAAATTAACTGGTACCAATTCGTCTAATTTGCTTTCAAAAACACTGGTCCTGATAAATGAAACTGCGTCTCGTCTAGCCAATGATACAACTGACACCACTAATGGCGGTTCGTTACAACAAGCCGAGATAATTGGTAAAAAGATAGCCATTGGAATAGCAGATGTCTTAGGCAACATAAGTGGAGAAGTAAAACGGGGATTCGAGATAAAGTAGTCAATCGTAATTATGCCATTTCGATACCCCCCACTCATTAGCTCACATTCCTTGCGAATTAGAGGATATGGCCAGTGCACTATCCTATAAAACAAATAATAATTTACCGATTCATATGCAGCTCTTAAATAGTTAGTTTAGGATAGTCTAGTATGACGGGTAGTGACAATCCAGTCCGTAATCTTTCCGATCCCATTAGATTACATGAAATTATCTCCTTTAAGTTTAAGAAAAACTACGAAAGTATGTTGGGAATAGCTAGCTTTGAATATGATTACTTTGCCGACGAGGCTAAGGTGAACTATGTCAAGGTAGAGTATAGTGATAAAGAAATACAAGAATCTATAGAGAATAATCCAAATGTAATGAAAAATATTGATTCACACATTAGAGAAAAATTAATGGGATTGGAGTTTGGACTAAAGCCTCTCACAAATAAGAAACAACCGGGATTGCTTTGCATGCTTGCGTAGCAGTCAGCATATGAGAGCAGGTGTTAATCTATAGCATCATTAAATATTCTATGAGAACTATTTAGGCAAGTACCTTTTAACCATCTCGACTAACCGCTTTATGTAGATAGGCTTGTTTAAGAACTCGTTCATTCTTAATTCTTGCAATTCTTCATTTTTTAACTCAAAAGCTGTCATGAGAAAAACTTTCACATTCTTATTTATCTGGTTTACTCTCTTAATCAGTTCAATTCCTGACATTTCCGGCATACGTATATCGGTAATAATGACACCATACTCTTCATTATGAAGCCTGAAGTCTTCAAACGCTTCAGTTGGATTAGTGAAGGCCTTAACATTGTAGCCAGCTACTTGCAATGCATCTCTAAATAAGTTACATATATCGACCTCATCGTCGACGACCATTATTTTTTGTTCAGACATGTTTCTGGATTGAAAGTTATTACAGGCATAGAAGTATAAACGTTAATTCTAGATCCAAACGGGATTGTGACATTCAACCATTCTTGCACGTTGCGAATTTGATAGTTTATCTAGATCACTTTGTTTGTATGCACAGATTGGTAAAAACGGGATGTCAAATCGGCGGGGCAATTCATGCTCATAGTCAACGACCTCTTCTACAAAGTTATGTTCAAAAAAAGCATCCATCATACAGAATGCCCTCAAACCTTTTTTTTCGCTTAATAGAGATCGATTCACTAAATCCTTCCACTGATCAATAATTCTATGTTTATCGACTTTTTCATCTGGTAGATACCAATCCTTGTTGTCAATGAGCAATAAAGAATTGTTAGACACTAGCTTGCCAGTGTCAATTCCATTCGTAGTAAAAGCTTCTACTATTTCATCAAGACCAGCGTCTCTCCTAGCAATGATCATGACACATTCATTGTTTTTTATTCCATTCATCAAAAATTGCACGGCATCTTGGATCTCGTCTGTCGAGGATTGATAAGAAGCCAATACGTGGTCCTTTAGGCCAATATTATTGATTCTCGAAATAGCATGCCTTACCGTGGATAATAATTGAAATAATCTAAACGGTTTCAAGAGGATATTCACTAAACCGATATCTGCAGAAGTTAGTTCCCTTTCAAGCGTCTTTCTACTCGATGTAGTAGTCATGATAATTTTCTGATCAGGATTCGATTCAAGGATTTTCTTAGCCACCTCGACTCCTGTCATGTCATAAAGATCCGCATCCATAATTATGATATTAAATCTTTTATTAGATTTCTTGACTTCATCAAGGCAAGTTCTACCAGTTCCTGTTAGAACTGTATAGATTCCGTTCGCACGTAGATATCCCCCGAATAAATTGAGAACATCAGGATCGCTATCCACTATTAATGCTTGTGGGGCCGTACTTTTCGCACTGTCACATACTATTTATATGTTTTAAGTTTTTATCTTAGTAAAAACGTCCGTATTTTTTATGGCTGATAATGTCTAACTTTACATCATATTGCATAGGCAAGATCCGTTTTCTTTTTGAGAACACAAATAAAACTATGGACCAGCAAGAATGTTTAGCTAAACCCTAATAACTGATTTGGATGAAGGAATGCCTCTCTGGGTAAAAGCAACATATTTGCTGGATCGGCTACCGTGCTAGGCATGATAAAAAGTACCCCAAACAGGAACCTGAGCAATATTACGATCACGATTATGACGATAATCACCATTGCGATATAGATCAGAGAATTTAATATCATGTTACTACTTGTACATAAAAGGTTATATCTCTTATTAACCGTGCCGAGTTGCATTGGATATCTACAAGGAGGGCATACAGAGATCCTTGTGAGTATACATGGTCACACTCAGTTCAGCTTATAGTCACGCTTCGATTACGTTGTCCGGAAATGTCTTTAATTTAGACTATATTTTGATATGCCGCATCTGAGTTGGAACAGAAAAATTCCAAACTTCATGAAGATTGCCTTGGCATTGGGATAAAAACGAAAGGGACATCGATACATCGGGTAAGGCTAAAACATGGTAACATGTTATGCAGGCCCTTGCTTAGCACAAATTCAAATATTCAAACGCTTGGGTAGTCTTTTCCTTTACAGATTCCAATATTTCACTTGTTTTGGCTGCAAACGAAGTCTCTTTTTGTAATGCCGAGGGCTTGATTATGATCACGGAGGGCTTTAGCGGTTTGGGAGAAAAAGCAACCTGTGTTGCTGTTTCAGTAACTTTTGCTCCCGACTCAATGTTTGCGCTGGCGTCTGATCCCTCGACTACTGGAAATTTAGTATGAGCGTCGGCACGTTCAGTGGAATTGGGTCCAATGTCCGTTTGCGTTGGACTGGACTCCATCCCTTTGACGGAGGGTTTTTCGTTACCAGATTTGGGAGCCGATCTACTGCGTCTCGTTTTCCTTTCATCGATAGGTCTTTTCACTATACCGATTTAATGGTAATATCAGTTAATAATCTTCAAAAGCGATAGTTATGATCAAAAACTAGTCATGACATAAGTTCAGCGCTAGTCAAAGATTGGGATAAGCCTTCATGCAGTAGTGATCATTTTAGAACGCTGATTATCATCCACCAGTGCTAATTTTTACTCGTCAACAGATCCCTCGCGTTATCTCAGTTCATTTCACTCTATTACACGCCTTTAATCAATCTTAAAGAATCAAGATGAATTTGCAATAACCGTAGGAGTAATATCGGAGGATTTTATGAATTTGTCGATATGAGGAGGAGTCTGAATAATATTTGATAATACATTCGTTTTGTTGAGATCAGTGAACACAGTTTCAGTTGTAATATTCTGTGCTACGGATTTCGGTATATTCGTCAACAATTCTGCAATACCAGTACTATTGACAGTAAATCCAAGAGGAAAAGATGTAGTCTTTATTACTGATCCATCCGAGGAGTGTACTTTCATAACAGCATTAATTTCCTTGCCAACTAGTGTAGGGTCAGATACAGAGTAATTGACATTTATACTGATTTGATAATCCGCCGTCTCATTCTGGGGAACAAATTCAGCACTTCCTAACTTTAAAGCGATTTCCTTTCCAGTATAGCCATATACAGATCCTTGTACTACAAGAACAATGCAGATGCCAGATATTATCACAGAAACAGATATTCTATTGTAGAAATTTACGACCATACCTCTTTTCCCAACCACACTATGGGAAATCGAGATTTATATTCGAACGTAATCTTTTTTAGACCAAAAATTGAAAAAATACAATCATAATTTGCCTGTTCCACGTCCAGACTAAGGTCATTGGCCTGAGGCGTGCCTAATAAAATCATGAGTTTATCGAACTTGGAAAGTATACACGGATATCTTATTCACAAAAGAATAGCTTGGCTATTGCGTAAACTTCTCATAATCCGTAGCTTCGTTAAGTGCAATTTTCAGTTGAATAACAGAGCCTCTATTGCTGCCGTCAACTCAAAATTAGATGTTCCAAAACGGCCATACAATTCATAATTTTGATATATATATACTCTCCCATTATCTGCTTGATGTCTACTAACATCAGTTAAGTAGATTAATTGAATATTCACTTTCTTAACATCTATGGTCAAAGTGCAATCATTATATCCCTTGTCGATAATAATTATCTAGATGGAGACTGATACGCCGGCTAATGAGATCCCTTGGGATGAAATAATAAAAAAAGAAGCACGAGGGCTTGATGATGCGGATCTCGGCGAAGTGCAACAAGTAAATTCTTACTATGTGGTGACTCAGAAAGGCATTCTTGATAAAGAATGGTTTCATATTCCAAGAAACTTAGTTACCAGTTATGACGGGACCAAGTTGCTATTTAGAGTAACAAAAGAGGAGGCCGAGACTAGTTACCTAAGAAACGAACGACCAGCAGAAGCTGTAGAAGAGCAAGAGTCTGAAACTCATATTCCTGTGGTAGAAGAAAGATTAGAACCAACTACAAAGGTAGTCATAGAACAGGCAACAATAGTAAAAGAGCCCATAAAAGAGACAAAAACGATCGATATTCCTCTAACTCATGAAGAACTCGTCATAGAAAGAAGAACAGTCGAAGACTACAGACTTACTGACGAAAAACCAGTAGAGTCAAGAACTGAAATAAAAATACCTCTTAAAAGGGAAGAAGTTGAAGCGACAAAGCAGTCATATATCAAGGAAGAAATAATCTTAACAAAGAAACAGGTTACAGAAACACGCACAATTACTGAGGAACTAGCGAGCGAGAAACTGGCAGAAGAGCGTTAATTTTCGCACTGACCTACCATTGGATTTTAATTGGACGTAATACGAAAGCCATTTTGGAATATCTAATATTTGCCAGACGGTTACGAGGGTCAATTATATCGTATTCTTTAGATTGTTCGTAAGTACGAGCCTTTCTAAATACATTACTATAGTCGCGAACAAACTTCAAGACTTTTAGTCCCTTTTAGACTGGGAAATCCATGGAAGATGAGAATTTAAAATTTTGTCCTTGGTGAATAATCAAATAAAAAGAAATAGTAGGGATTTTGACTAGCTCGTTGCTGTCGAATTTGTAGAATTGCCAGTATCAGTTACAGTTACAGTAGCTGTTTGGTTCCCACTACTACCTGCGTTACCACTACCAGATTCAATTTGCCCCCTGATCTCTCCATCCGGATGGCCTGGAGTATGAACATTCGTGTAAGTGTCGCCACTATTTATTGCAGAAATGAGATCTGACAATGTTTTCCCTTGCATTGGCCCTGTTAAGTCCGAATCCGTAATATTTCCTCTTATTGCCATCCCAATTTTTGTTGGATTCTTCTTACCATCTTTCAAAAGATCAACTATAACATCACCATTCGCCCCTGCTTTTCCCATGTGAATATGAGCCCCCGTAGCATCAGAAAATCCAGTTACATTGACTTTGTATTTTATAACAGTCTCATTTGCCGCTGTTCTGTACGTTGTCGTACCGGTTGCCTTTGTATCCACTGGGGGTACTTCATTGTTTCCTGACAAAGTGGCACTAAATTTTGCTGCAAATACGTTTGCGCTAATAGAGGATATTGTTCCTAGAAGTATTGTCGAAGATATGGCCGCTAGAATTACAAGTGTATACGACTTCTGACGTGATTCGAAATTAAACATTTTAGCATGTTACAATAGATAAGATGTATATTAATCATACAGTAACTTTGTTACGCATCGACTATAAAGAATGATATAAACTCTCCATATTTTAAAAACCCCCGCAGAAAGGGAAATCATTATTGTACTTGTCTTTTTTGTTAACGGGAATTCAAAAAATTAGATATGATCCTAATTGAATTTACTTTCGTTGCCTTTTTACTCTTGGGGTCTGCTAATTTGTTGGATCGTTTGTCATTACGGCTAATACTGTCGATTTGCTCGAGTCTCCACTTCACCTGCTAAACCTACTCACAGCAGATATCAGATATAGTTCTACTACCTCTCTACGGTGAATCGGTGATTAGTTAATGAGACCCTAGCAGGGAAGGCTTGTCAACTGATTCGGTCAACTTGATGCAATATTTTTTTATAACGAGGAGACGAAGAAATTTCATCTCAACAATGAACTCTGTGAAACATTATTACCTTCATGATGACAAGTCAGACAACGACGCTCTATATCAGGGATTTCGGTGGCTCAAGCAACACTCGGCAAATACCGGAGGTTTAATTGCGGTCCCTGCTTTAGGGAATTTACAACGCTATACATCATTACAACCCTTAGAGGGCCTCAAAGCGCTCATCAAACCTCCTAATCGTGCCATAATTGAGGGAATCGTATATGAACTCATTTTGACATCAAAAATGTTACGTCACGGTATAAACAGACCCATTTTGGTCCTTCATCCTACGAAGGAGTTTTTAGAAAAAGTGCTGCATATCCGAGATTTATCCGCAATGTTCGAAATATCATACGATAAACCCAACTAGCAAAATCCTGCCAGCTTGCCAATCTATTGTTCACTACATTTTATTGGCAAATGCATATGTACTATTATCAGTGGTAGACAAGAAAATCCATTGTAGCTAAAATGCATTATGGATAAAATTATTCACTCAATCGTCCGATTCTATCATTATCTTATGCCCTTTGTTGAATTGAAATTATTCAATACAATAATAATCAGAAATAGTACGAGAACAACTGTCACTTATTGCAGAAAATACATCGAGTCCTTACTCTGCACCTTTGTTCCGCATTGTTTAATTATCTCAGTGTTTGTATGTCGCCGTACAAAATGCACACCAGTATTTCATATCATTTATCCTCACTTCTTCTAGTATCCATACTAGCATTAGGTATTATCGTCGCCAATCAATCAATTGAAGCCCTTAGCTCCACTACAGTCACAGAGACAAATAAAATACCTAGCGCACAATCAGTTTATCAATCCCAATCGATTTCACTACCAAAGTCAGTTGGCACCTTTGTTTGGTACATAGTAAATGAAGCTCATGAAGATACTCATAAAGAACCACAAAAACTAATGTCAAATCACAATCCTAATTTTATTCCAACTAAATTAATAATACAGGAGGGAGTATCAATCTTGTTCTTAGATACTGATGCTCCTTGGGACACTCCACATCCACATACTATTGAAATCACAGACAAATCTTCTGGGAAGGTTGTTTACAGTACAGGGAAACTCGATCATACCGATAGTTCCAAACCTGTGATATTGCCCGCAGGCAAATATGTTGTGGAGGACAAAACGTATCCGTGGATGAAAGGTACTATCACTGTATTACCAAACAGCGAAAAAAATACGGACAATAATCTTACAGTAGGTTCATTCTTGGCTCCAACAAATCAAGTGGCTGATAAGAAAGATAATGATGGTGGAACACATCCCGGATGGTTAGGGTACTATAAGACAGAGCTTCCTAAAAATGGATTTAAAATCTTGAGCGAATTTAATTTTCACTATGCCGTCTGTAGTTATTGCCCAGGAAAATTTTGGCCTGATCAAAAAACTGCAGATCACACTCTTATTATATACAGTACAAATCAGCCAATTGACCTAGTTTTACAAAACCTGGCCAAAATGGTGCGAGACAACGTATATACTTAAAATAATGAGGATCCTATTGCTTTAGTAAGCGTACAAAAGTTCATAATTATTTACCGTTATTATTCTCCAACATGCTAGATAGTTACTATATTAACGATACCCACATACCTGTTGTACCTAGTAAACAAAATCTATTGGATGCCGGCCAAAATCTGATATTAATATCGGTAATATAGTTCTCCTTGATTATGTTATTGACGTCGTTGAAATCTATTTTGGATTTTTACTCTGCCAAAATATGATTTGACATCTGGCCTATACATGTAGTAAAGTATTACTCCATTTATAATTATGCTAATGATATTTGGAATACTACCACTTGCAAGTCCTATAATGCTAAAAACTAGCGATATTATTGCAAGTATCACAGTTATAATCCAGGCCCATCCTTTACCTTTTAAAAGGCCCCATGATAATACAAAACTTGCAATACCAAGAGCGATCGCTATCCCTGCGGTAACCATGATTACGCCTACTATTGCACCTGTTATTGTAGTGCCAAGCTGAGGAGAAAACTGGTTTCCATCAGTTAAATTGGATAGATCACCGGTAAGCTGGGGAGTTATTAAGCTTGGTATAAAATACGCTGCCCAAACACCACCACCGACAAGAATAATTCCGTTGACTATCATGAGGATTGATACTATCGTAACACCCAAAGGACGTTTTCTCTCCATCTTAATTTGTTACCTACGTAATGTATTGCACTATGATAAATGGTTATTGCACTATTAATTGTCGATAATAGTTTTAACGCTCACGGGAATATAAAGTCTCAAACGATATTATGATGCTTGTTAACAATACAATAAAAGTCATCTAAGCTCCCGGCATCAACTCGTGCAACCCTTCTTTTGTGATATGAAACAATCTAAAGTCGATACCGAAAGTTTTTGGTCGTATTCTTTCGGCAATTAATCCGAGAGAAGATAGCTCATTCAAATATTTGTCTACCTTCTCCTGTGCAAAATGATTGAGACGCTCGTATATGACAAAATCATACGTATCGGCATTAGCATCATTTTTTGTTAAATCAGCTATAATAATAAGAACATTCCGCAACTGCTCTTGAATAGACATTAAAAATCAGCAATTCATTATCGCAAATTACATATTAACTTTGATATTTAAATCCGGATTGTTGTCTCAATCTTTGTGAAAGGAATTGGAAGAGTCAGCGGATAGTAATCATAGGAAATTAATACCTAACAAAGTGCATCCTCTCATCATCCGTTATATACGCAACTCATTTTCTTTCGAGTTGAAGAATAGACACTAAATCTGAACATACCCTATAAGCCTTTCACAGTACAC
>JBBRRH010000118.1:0-9661 GCA_038201105.1 Nitrososphaera sp.
CATTTCGGATGTTACAAAGAATTCCTTAGCAGAAGGTATAGGACTATCACCAAATTCTATTTTGATTACCGCCGGTGGTACAGAGATACATTCCGGTGATGATTTGAGAAAGGTGCTGGGAACTAACATAGGCAATACCATCCCAATAACTTGGCAGGATCATCAAGGCAACAAGATTACGCGGGAGCTCTCTATTCCTAAGAATGTTGGTCCTGTTGGAAGGCCAGTATTGGGCGTACAATTGGGTCCCCTTCCAGTACAAGCACTGGAACTGTACAAACGGTCGTTTACAGCAGGCATAATACCAATACTTCCACCTCCTACGGTACTAAAGGGATATGTTCCATACTCAGATCAAATGTCACCAAATTATTATTCCACGGTATTTGGTTCGTCTTATCCCATTATTGCGAATATGCTCTATTGGTTGTGGTTTATTAACTTCAACTTGGGAATTTTTAATGCGTTGCCTATAGGGCCACTGGACGGTGGTCAACTTTACGGTGCACTGATAGAAAGCCGGTCACGGTTCAATAAAGCTCGCCTTAAGAATATTTCTGCTGTCGTTTCATGGGTAATGGTATTGATCGTGGTTGTGGGGTTTGTTATACCTTATTTGCCTTTTTGAAGCGACCATTAAGGAAAATTAATTGACGAAGAACTGCAATTTAATCCAAAATATATATTAAAGGAGGTTATATGAAAGTAAGCGGATACTAACGATATTGAATCTATATTCCTTCGATAAGTACTTCTACGTACTTATCTCAAAGGTAAAGGGTACATGGTTCCGCATATCCAGAATAGAAGTATTAAGAAGTGAACAATGAGATTATAAATCAGAATACTGATGGAAATGAAAGTCTTACGTTAGAGAATGCTAGGAAAACCAGTAATGTATCAAAAAATAAGAAATCGATAGGTCAAAACAATAGTGAAAAGAGAGACAGGTTAGATGAAGATGATATTCTTACTAATGTAATTCGTCCTTCAATTCCAAAGGAATCAGAAATCACGTCCGCAAAATTTGAAGGTCCAAATATTTCCCTCTACACCTTAAATCCAAAGTTCTCATTAACCGAATTAAGTTACTACCTTTCTTCCTTGTCTAGATCATTAAAGAAAAGGTTCATTATCAGAACCGATCCGTCAATAAGATTATCAGAAGAAGAAACTCGTTCTACAATTTTGAAAATACTTCCCAATGGAGTAAGCATATCAGCTGTTTTCTGTGACGACGCTACTGGAGAAGTAGTTTTGGAGGTTAGCCATCCTGAGCTCATCACGCCTACAATATTCATAGATATAGCTGAAAAAACAGGCTGGATTGCACATACATTACGTTCACCTCATATCCCCTCTAGTAGCATCAATGTAATTCATTCAAATCTGAAGAATTCGGCTAAGGAGCGAAGTCTATTCCTGCAAACTTTGGGGAAGAGGATATTTAGACGGCCTCTTATGCTGGATAGTGAGTATGACGATTATTCTAATGGAGTAGGGAAGTCAGGCTCTTTCGACGAACCTGGTATGAGATCCAGACCAAGGAGTAGGCAAGAGATATCCCTTTTTTGTCTAGGAGGTGTTAAACAGGTAGGGAGATCGTGTTTCATAGTTGTTACATCTGAAAGTAAAATCATGCTCGATTGCGGTATCAATCCCGGAGAGAATTCTGGAATATCGGCATATCCTCGATTAGATTGGTTTAATTTTGATCTTGACGAAATTGATGCCGTAGTTCTAAGTCATGCTCATATAGATCATCAGGGATTTTTACCTACCCTTTTTAAATACGGATACAAAGGTCCAGTTTATTGCACGGAACCAACACTTCCGTTAATGACCCTTCTTCAGCACGATTCTGTTAAGATAGCAAAGAATAATGGTACATTTCTACCATACGAATCAAGAGACGTAAATGAAGTCATAAAACACTGCATTACGATACCTTATGGTAAACCTACGGATATTTCTCCAGATGTCACTATAACACTAAACAATGCAGGTCACATAATGGGAAGTGCTACTGTGCATCTCAATATTTCGGGTGTACATAACATATTATATTCAGGGGATTACAAATATGCAAAAACCCAGTTACTAGATAGTGCAGTGTCAATTTATCCTAGAGTCGAGACTCTAATAACTGAAAGTACTTACGGTAACAGCAGTGACTTGATGCCAGATCAATCCACAGTCTATAGGACGTTCACTGATAGCATAAATCAAACACTATCTACTGGCGGTAAGGTCCTGATACCCGTACCTGCGGTCGGGAGAGCCCAAGAGATAATGTTGGTCATAGATAGAGAAATGAGAGAAGGGAGACTTATGGAGGCTCCTATATTTATTGAGGGCATGATTTCTGAAGCAACCGCCATCCATATGGCTTATGCTCATTACCTTGGATATGACGTGAGGAAATCTGTCTCACAAGGTGTAAATCCATTTCAATCGGATTACTTTACAGTTGTTAATGGACATGGACGTAGAGATGAGGTTTTCAATGACGAAAATCCTTCAGTTATTATGGCTACTTCGGGAATGCTTGAGGGAGGTCCCTCGGTCGAATATTTTAAAGAGATTGCACCAAATAAACTCAATAAAATCATGTTCGTGTCGTATCAAATTAATGGAACTTTGGGAAGGCGTGTACTAGACGGCGGAATCAGTGAAGTCAGCATGCTCGATGATAAAGGAAAGGTGAAAGTTACACCCGTAAGATGTTCTACTCAGAAAATTGACGGTTTTAGCGGGCATAGTGATTTTAACCAAATACTAAATTTTGTCACCCGAATAAAACCCAAACGAGTGCTTGTAAACCACGGTGAAAAATCGAAATCAGAAAACGTGGCAAGTGTCGTTTACTCTCGTTTGAGGGTTAAGTCAACTGTGCCAGATAGTAGAGAAATCATTAGACTAAGGTAAAGCTTTCATGCGTATGCTTTTTAGATAGCTCAAATTATTATAATAGGAGTTGGCGATTCGATATAGATGTGTAAATTGTAATATTGTCTTGAGCGGGGAGGGTGCTTCCAGACATTATCTCGCAAACCCAAATCACAAGTTAGAGAAGCTTCCTCCTCCGCTAAAACCAGTAAAGAATGTAGAGAATAAGTAATAGTTACATTATTCTCTTATGCTTTCTAAAGTGGATACTACCTGCCATATCATGGTTCGTATATGAGATTGCATTTGAGGGTTTTGAGTTACGTTATCTAGCATGCTTATCGCATTGGCAGCACGAACAGACACTGAGCCATTCTTCTCATCTTTAACTGCAGTCATAACCTCCCTTATCATATTTCTTATATTTCTCTGAATATTATTATTTCTAGCAATCGTGTCTAGTGTGATAATTGCGTTTGAAAGACGTCCCTGATTCTCTTTTTCTCTCAATTCCTTCTTTGAAGCCATGACCATCCCCAATTCTGTTTCTAATTATATAGTGACTTTTGAATGTTTTTGTCCGTATTTATCGGAGCAATATAATTAATACTAACTATGATAACTCTTCGATAATGGATGATAAACAGGAGGAAACGAATCATAGAATATATAAACCACCTCTGGATCTTCTGTTTAACCCGTCCCTCTTGTCTAGAAAAGACGTATGGGACATAAACGTAACTGCCCTGCTCGAGATGTTATTGAGAATACTTTCCGAGAGCGGAAGAAGAGATCTAAGAATCTGTGGTGTCGCGGCACTTTCCTCGTCGATGATATATCGGCTCAAGGTAGAGAGTATTTTTAGATTGGAAAAGATCGCCATGATGAAGAGAGGTATCGAGGTGACCGAGAGTACCGCCGAGGTCCCTATGCTTAAACCAATTGAAATTCCATTCAGAATCGAATCAACCTACCCGGTAACATTAGAGGAACTTCTTCACGTATTGGAAAATATGATTATGGATCTTGCTAATCCTAGGAAGCAAAGAAAGCAACTTAACTTAGAAGCAGTAGAAACTTTTGATTTTAACGATTATTTAGTTAAATTCGAACAGATTGTCAAGTCTTACGAAGAGATGATCTTTGATATTGTTAGTGCAGACGGATTTGTACTATTTCGAAGATTCACCGAGAAAATGAACTCAATAGAGATTGTTAGATGTTTCATAGCAGTTCTTTATCTCGCAATGAAAGGTTTAGTCATTATCGATCAAGAGGACTATGGAGACTTTATGATTTCTTATTCTAAGAAATCTGATTAATGTTAATTCGAGGAATTTGGAGATCGAGTCAGTTGGCTAAGAAATATCCTCAAGACGAGACTATGGCGAGGTTGGAGGTCGCTCTTTATTCGGCGGGAAGACCCGTATCACTAGAAGAATTGATGAAGGCGTCGGGTTTGGGTTCAAAGGAAATTACGCTTCGAACAGTCAGGGATTTGGTTCAGAGAACAAGAGGCACTTTCAAAGCATTGGAGATCAGTGAGCTTCAACATGAGACTTTTGTATTTCAAGTTAAACCCTCATATACCCCATTGGTAAGGCGATTTGCTCAACAACCCATAATTCCAAACTCTGCATTGAAAACACTTTCATACATAGCTTATGAGCAACCAATCACATCTAAAAGGCTAGTCCAAATTCGTGGAAGTCAGGTTTATTCCCATCTCAAGGAATTAAAAGCACATTCGTTCATTGAATATGAAAACCTCGGTAGAACGAAAATTTATCGGACTACCAGAAAATTTCAGGAATATTTTGGAATTAACGACTTAATTGCTTTAAAAAATAGCCTCATACAAAAATGATTCTAATAATAGCATTTTACTGCAAATAGAAACACCTTAATACCGTTTTTTCAATTTGAAGATGAATGAGGAAATCCATAGAGACTCTTTCTGGACGAAAACTTACCGGAGGCAGGAAGATGGTTGCAAGAGGGAGAAGAAAATATGAAATAGATAGGTACCCGAGTGAACCAGTAGTAGGAACACAGAAAACTATATTCCGGCGAGTTAGAGGTGGCAATAGAAAAATCTCATTTAAAAGCGTAGAATTCGCAAATATTTCGGATCCTGTGGAAAAAAAGACGACAAAATCAAAAATACTAAGAGTAACGAAAAACCCGACCAATAAGGATTTTGAACGACGGGGTGTAGTCACTAAGGGAGCAATAATAGATACCGACCTCGGTTCAGCAAGAGTCGTTTCAAGACCTGGTCAACATGGCATCGTTAGCGCTATTTTGATTAAACGGTAATTAGACTAGCCCTGATAGCTCCGTAATTTAAAAGCTCCTTGGATTGAACATATTTAATATAGCAAAGCTTGTTGATTAGCGAATGAAAGATTATGGCCATGTGATTATATGGTTAGATTATTTTAACAAAAATCTTTCAAAGCGGAAAGGCCGACGGATTTCAAAAAAACTGGCAATTTACGATCCTACATTAGAGGAATTAAGCAAGGCATCTAAAGATTTGGACTTGGCAATTTCTGACGAAAACACCAATAACCAAGCTAGATATCCGAGAAGGCCCTATGTCAGGTCAGGATATCTAATGCTTCCCAAATCTGAGAAGAAATCAAATTTGCTAATTCAAATTGCCAAGAAATTGCAGGAAAGGAGAAATGCGAGCAAAAACTAATAACCGTATGGGATCTTGATGAGCGATATCCGGGAAAATCGTATGAATATTAAGTTTTATCACATAACTAACTTTTATTGACAGAATAAAATGATAACAAGTGTCCTAGATTGGTGAGTATGAAGTTGAAACAAGTGGGAGAGGTCTTGCACTTGGCAAAGAGTGGCAAGCTTATTGTCAGGCTTAATCCCCCATACGACCTTTCAATAATAGGTCAATCAGTAGTTGATAAGAAAGGCACAAGAATAGGGAAAATCATCGAATTACTTGGGCCGGTAAAATCTCCCCTAGCATCAGCGTTACCTATAGCTGACGCAACTAAAATGATGTCTGGTATGGCAGTCTTTCAAACTGAGATAATTACTAGGCATGGTGATGAATACATGAAGCGACGATCACGTAAAAATCTATTCAATGCAAAGAGAAAATGACACCTATCGAGTATTGTTCACAATGTCCTGAATGCAGATCGAGTATTGTCCACGACTATGCTAAGGGGGAATATATTTGTCATATGTGTGGATACGTTGTCATAGAAGCAGCTGATGACTATGGCCCAGAAAACCATTCGACTGACTTTGAGGAAAAAAGTAAGAATACACGAGCAAGTGGTTCAACCAGCTTCTCATTGCATGATTTCGGATTAAGAACGGAGATAAGCGCAGCATCGAAGGATTATAGTGGGCGTTCAATTGATTATCAAGTTGCCGAGCAAATGAATAAAGCACGTAAGTGGCATACTCGCATAAGAGTAAATTCTCCAAAGGATAGGAGATTGTCAAACGTTTTGTCGAAAATCAATGAAATGTGCTCATCACTCTGTCTGCCAAAAACACTAGTAGAAACTGCCTCCATAATTTATCGAAATTTTGAAAGTACATGTGAGGCAAAAGGCAAATCTATCATTTGTATAGCTGCGGCAACCATTTATCTCGCTTGCAAAAGGTGTGGAGTGGTAAGATCTCTTGAAGAAATAATCAAGGCTGCGGGGATTTCAGAACATGATAGATCAAGCGTTAAACTTGCATCCAAATACTATCGGTCCATGGTGATGGACATGAATAACTCTCCCGAAAATGACGTACCTTTTGGAAAAATGCCGCATGTACCAAGCGAAACAGGTAGCCCATCGGTAAAACCTTTGCTCTATGAATCTATTACTTTGGAAAGGACTGGTAAATCTCTCTATTCTATGATGTCGCCTGCATCGGCATCAATAGCAATAGATCATTATATATCAAAGCTTGCCAATATTTCAAAGATTGATACAAGAGTAGAGAGACTTGCTATAGATATAGCTCACAAAACAAATAATAATTTACTAGCTGATGGAAAAGCTCCAAATGGGCTTGCTGCAGCTTATATATATTTGGCAGCCGTATTACTGGGTGTTAACCTACTTCAGGTTGACATCTCCAATTTTGCGGGCATTACAGAGGTTACAATCCGTAACAGATGCAAAGATATCTTTACCAACTTTAAATTGGTGATCAATGTTAAGCCGATGAGTAATTTCTGATACTGTTTACTAATAACGTACTGGAGCCCATCTCTGCCCCTTTATAATCTGTCCCACCTTACCTTGTATTAGATAAATTAGCTTGTCAAGAATGGGCAACGGAGTATTTTTGAAAAGATGAACTAAATGATTAGTTAGCTCCGTTCTGCTTGAGATTTTTTCCATTTTCCGGGTAGTTAATACAATGGAAAAATCCAAAAACTTGAACTACAACAATTTGTTTAAAATATTACGAGTATCATCGCAACTTATCTGCCGACAGATATGTAGCAACATAAATTTTTCCAAATCTCATGATCAGAATTTAGACAATTTTTGATTGCCCCTTTAGACAACTTTCAACCACAGGACTTATAAAATGGTATAGGCATGGTGAGTTTATGGGAGGAGCAAAGAAAAAACCAGCTGCTAGCTCGAACAAAGAATCGTCAGGTCCAGGCGGAGAAGAAAAGAAAGGAGATACTACCAAGAAAAGTTCGACTAAACAGGTACAAAAACAAAAATCAAGCGTCATAATGGATGAAGGGCAGGGAATGAAATCAATACGTCTACTGAAGCCCATTACCAGTCAAGCTCTGGCCCGGGCTACAGGAGTGAAAATATCCGTCGCTAATTCATTTTTACGCTCTCTTGAGACGAAGGGGGTTGTAAAAGCTATTGCAGGATATAGTGGACACAAGATTTATCAAGTCGCCACGACCTGATTACTTTTAACAGGTCGAAAAATCTTTACAATTCTTAGAGTATCGTCTGGATATTGCGATTGCGGGAATTGTCTGTGTCCTGAAGAACGTTACCAATATATCATCCTTTTTTGAGCGATCAGAATAAAAACATAAAAATTGTAAACGCTTAATTCAACTATTTGATTGGTATTCGTGTAGTGATCTCATTAGCTATGTTCTCCTGCATTACCTGCTTAATTTCACGAGGATTCTTACAATTGGCTAATGCCCACATCGCCTTCACAGTAGCTATCTCAGTCAGCATATTCCGAAGAGGAATAACCCCTATGTTCAATAGGTCTCTTCCAGTTTCATAAACATCTAAACTTGTCCTTCCCCAAATGCATTGGGAAGTTATAAATACCAAGACTTTATTTCGCACAGCATTCTGCAACGAAGGGATACAGTCTCTACTTACATGGCCAAGTCCTGTACCTTCTAAAATAATTATCTTGTTACCAAGTTGAACACAATAATCTATTATTCGAGGATCAAAACCAGGATAAAATCTAATCAACGAAACACGCTTGTCAAAGTTTGGTTTCGCCACAATCTTTTCAATCCCATTTCGTCTATTATGAAGAGATAATTGTGAATTTCGAGCAGATAATTCAATATTTTCACCCTTTACAAGTGCGACTGGATCGACATCGATCGACTCGAATGCATCCCTTCTGCTCGTATGATTTTTTCTAACTCGAGTTCCAAGATGACATGAAATTACGTCGTCAGATATCGAATTGTGCATGACTACAAAGACCCCTGCGATATTTGACTTTGTCGCTATGACGGCGGCCCCAAGCAAGTTAAGGGCCGCATCTGACGAAGGTCTGTCTGATGATCTCTGAGCACCAACTAAAATAATAGGAATAGGCAGGTTTTGTAAGGCAAAGCTTAGGGCAGCTGAGGTATAGTGCATCGTGTCAGTCCCATGTGATATTATTATTCCCTTGTACTTCTGGGAGAGAATTTTTTCATGAACAGTTTTCGCTATAATGGTCCAATGTTCTGGAGTCAGGTTTTCGCTGTATTCAGTGAAGAGTACTTCTGGATCTATTGATGAATACTCTCTTAGTTCAGGAACTGATTCATACAGTTCGGACGCAGTAAGAGCAGAACTAACGCCTCCCGTTCTATAGTCAATTCTGCTAGAAATCGTGCCGCCTGTACTTATCAACGAAACAGGTGGGAGATTTGTAGATTTCTCATCTGGGCTAAGAATATTATCCAGTTGCAGATCTGTTGAACTCAGCAAGCTTTGATCTCTATTTGTTGAAGAATTTTTGTTAGAATTGGCTAATGCTGGCTTTTCGACTTTTCTGATGCTTTTTATTTTATTTATTGATACACCTGTATTGTATCCACTCTCCAGCTTCACCACGATGCGGTCAGGCGTGGCATGCTCGTACCTGGGTATCAAAATCCCACAATATTTGCCTCTAGTGGATTCTATGCAAATATGATCCCCTATCGTAACGTGGGACTTTGACAACAAATCAAGTGTTTTTCCATGATACCCATTTACTTCCATTCAATTGATCGTATCCATGAACCTCCTTTTGTAGTTAATCATGAATTAATCCAGATTATTGTTAATGTCCCAGTTCCTCAGCTGCCTTCTGTGATAATATTCAAGATTGGTACAAGTTCAATTATCTTTCCGAGCAACACAGCATAAAAAAGATATTGTATAGTATGGAATCTTCCCAACCGTACTAGTTTCTAATTTCCTCAGAAAATGGTGGTTTTCTGATTAGAACTCCTTTTTTCCAAGAAAGACTCTCAAATAATATCATGTTAGCCATACTCAGCCGTTTCTGC
>JBBRRH010000119.1:0-9649 GCA_038201105.1 Nitrososphaera sp.
ACGTTCCGAGGGCTGATCATATACATCCTGGTAAGCCTTTGTCATAATTTCAAAGTATTTTGTGGGTTGGATCTTTCCTGCTCCAGTTGCTTTGTCATACATGATATCGACCAGATTGAAGTTTGGAGTTTCATTGATCACAAAGCTCCATTCCCAATATGCCATTCCCCATATGCCAATTCCCTTGAATTTCTCCACAATCATGTTAGCATCTGCTTGGCTTATGTTACTCTGATTAGCTTCTATCTGCCAAATCTTTTTGCCTTCTTCATTGATAGTAGCAACTCGTTTCACATTATTCCATTCACCGATATATAATGGCACACCAGCTAACCTACTTGCATTTTCAAATAACTGAAGTTTGTCACTCTGATAACCATCAGAAGGAACTCCGTATAGGGAAAATTTGAATACTATATTTTGTTTGTTGTTTGGAGACATCTTTGCCAGATTTTCAGCATTGACTTGTATTGGACTTTTTAGGTCTATGGGAATATTCATACTGTATATTATAGTCTTGCTCGTGAGTTTTCGAAGGGCATCAACCATGAAAGTATTGTATTTACCTATTTTCGTCCATTGATCTTTAGTGTGAACTTGCGGTTCGCTCAGAATTTCGTAACCCAAAGTACTTTTATATTTATCAACTGTACTTGCTATCTTTTTTAAGAAATCCTCTTGGAGTGTCCACCCATCTGTCCCATTTACACTCTTGATAGTCCTGTTCCACCAGTTAGTCCACCATGTTTCAGCTGCTGTAGACTTCGGTGTCCCACCACTTCCTTGCTTGTACAATACTGGATCATTGAAAAGATATGCTGGGAATCCAGTGCCACGTCCAACATTCAACCAAGAGGATGTATGAAACTGATGATTATCATAAATGACTTTTATGCCATATTTGTCTGCAGTCTTTGCCACATCTTCTAACTCTTTAATGAATGCAACTGGATCTCTTACGTAAGATTCCCAGTAGAATCTGTAACGAACATGATCAATGACATTTGTTTTCGACAGGGTCTTGAAGCTACTTTCATAATAATTGCTTGGAAAAAAATCCTTTAGATCTTCTCTGGCTTGAGGCAAACTGGTATAATATCCCCGCATATTTACACCGAGGTAAGGTAAACCTTCATGACCTGAATTCTGCTTGTTACCGTCAGTACCAAAAATATTGGTATTATTCTGAGCATATGCTACATCCAAATTTCCCTTATTGATAATAACATAACAACAGCTTGCGATAAGAGTAATACAAAGCACGATGAAGGAAATAAATCTGGTTTTCATGTAGATATCACTCAGATAAGGCTGGACAGTTATATCCCGTATCTCTCTAACTTGAATGTAACTCTCTATTTAGAATAATATCCATGATTATTTTTTTAGCAAGGGTCTTATTTTTACTACTAGTCGTAGAATATACATTAGCAGGTTTAGAAATCAATTACAAATGTAGATTTAGACATTTTATTAGGGAATAGGAACTTTATTTGCTATAGACGAGTTTACCTCGTGTGATCTTGTTCTTTATAAAGGATATTATGATAATACGGGCCTTTATGGAATTAAAAGCGAAGTCAGGTATGCTTACATGCAATAGATAAATCCCAATGATTTGAAACTTCACTTTTTTTACTCAAAAAAAGAGATGGAGTTAACGTCCGAAAGGTGTCTGAAGTTGTGTTCCGCCTGTAGCAGCTGCTGCATTTGGATCCGCATCTTCAAATGGCTCTTCCGTTACTATGAATTGAGTGTAGGTGTAGGGATTGACCATCTGTTCTTGGAAGTTAAGAGTACCATTTTTGGAGAACTCGCCTAGACTGAGCTTATACCCAGAACCCCCGTCGTCAACAAACCAACCCTCAAATACCTTTCCATTAGCTGGGGGTGCACTCATGTTAGCCGTTAACCACACCATGTGCTCTTTTGGAACAATAAGAACTGTTCCTAGCTTCTCTCCTCCGTAGGGCTTGCCACCAGCGGCCTTCGTGATATCTAGAGTCATTTGTGCATGCGCTAACGGGACCGTAACTGCAACCAGTGTTAACAATAGGGCAATACTTGCTACCCAAACTGTTACAATAGATGTTGATTTCATTATTTCTTTTATGACAATATAGTTTAAATCAATAGCATACGAATAGGAGGAAATTTCGTTGTTCACATTCAACCTACTGGATGCTGTCTTAGAATAATTATATACTATAGTGCATATAGGTAATAGAGATGTCTTCGTCCCAACCACAACCCCAATTCAATTGTAACCAATGCGGCTTGTCCTTTAACTCACAGCAGGAACTGGAAAGCCATAATCAACTACAACATAAACAGACTCATTAAAAGGTCAGAGCACAAAAAACCTTTCTTTTTGAGCTAGGAAAGCCTTAGTTTTGTATGTTAAGCTGTGCCCCATAAGTGAACCTAATATTCAACTTATACACCTCCCCCAAATTGATGCGAAAGTGTCAGGGATGTCAACTGTCACTTTATTCAGGGATTCTCAAAAGTATTATATAGTATCGCCAGAGGATATTTTCCTTATGATGAGAAAAGGTCTGTTCGACTCTATTTTTCCACTTGTGTTTATTTCTGCCAGTGTTGGTTGTTTATATATTCTAGCATCAAATTCGCCAATTTCTGCTCAAGACTTGGCTAACGATAGCTCCAGTCTACTTTCGGGTGATCGAGCGATTCCGGATTTCTCAGGCCTTGGACTAGACTATAGGAATGACACCTCTGTGGCACAAAGGTCAGATATGCCTTTTGATTTGGATCAGATTGGCAATTTGTTAACAGGAAAGGCCATCTTAGGAACAATAGGAATCAGTATGGTTGAAAATGTTGCAATTAGCGGAGTGCAATTAATTAACGAGAGTACCATTTCTGTAACTTTGCATCATGACATCAAAAGCAATGACGTTCTTCCTGTTACTGTCATAGCATATAAGATTTCTTTAAACAATAGCGATATTGGTTCAGTTATGAAGTCTGCTAGTAACAGTAACAACTTTATGGGTTTTAACCCTTCGATGAATTCCTTCCAGCCTGATAAAGGCAATAGTAGTCTATTTGAAGTACCGCGTTCTAGTTCTCAAAAGAACAAAGAAAATCCGCTAGCAATTTTTGATAAGATTCAGATTGGAAGTAGTAGCCTGACAGATCCAAATTGGGTAACACCAAATACAGTAACCATGAGCATGATAAAGAATTTGAATTATCAATCAAAGTTCGACTTTATTTTGGTAATGGCCATCCCATACACAGGGATACAAAGCATGGTTAAGTAGAGAAATTGATATTATGAACTTTGAATGTACCAACATCAACTAAAAAAAAGCAACAATCGACTGAATGGAGATCCGCAGCTCGCATACCAATTATAAGACCCTTTCAAAAATTCTCTCGCGAAACAAGAACTGTAGGCACCCTCGACTCTAAGGATGATTGTATGTCCTCTTCCTTGTTTAGTATACGAATGCGTCATAAGGATTTTCAGTACCTATGACAAATTTTAAGTCGATCTTCTCTCTGTCGTGCTGACCATCCGCTATCTTCCCCGTCATACCGGAATTATTGAATTTTTGGCGAATAAGATTGGAGTTAGTGTTATCAATAATCTTAAAAAATGAAAAACCTAGCAATACGTATCCTCTGTTTTGAACTGTTGTTGCGCGAGGAAATGTATTAGAGTTTTCAATGTTATCTTCACCCATCTCATTATTCACTTGCAATTGTTTAGTATATTTCAAGTGTGGAATTATTAAAGATAAAATATAAGGCGATTGTTGTGTCTTAAATAAAAACTGAATTTAGAACTAGAACTTTAAGGTAACTTTGATTATGAAATTTCAACTAAACGCTTTGTTAGCGTCTGATAGTGTGCGGCATACAGTCAGCATTAAGTTGAGCCGTTTGCAGACAGACCTCTTGTTGTTAACGAAAGTAAGAAGCAACAAGACATAATTTAAATACCTAGCAGAGTGTCCGAATGCGGACAAAACTTTCCAAATGACCGAGAACGAGATGCAGCTTTGGACTGATAAGACATTTTCCCAATTTGCTATATCTTTCAATTCACAAATTATAGTTAAAACAGACGAAAGTGTAAGTTACACCAATAAGATAGATGAAACATCATATGTTACAGGATATGATATTAACTGGCACTATACTCTTGCTCAATGGGTCATTTATTATTTTTCAGACAAATATATTGCTCAAGTCAAGAGCTCAGGTGAGCAGCCTAGAGCATTTGTCTCTCGAACTAGCGACAAATTAAGATTTGTTGGCAGAATGGGTCGTAAAGCTAGAGATGCCAAACAGAAAGCAGAGCTAAAATGTCATTTTTGCAATCTGAAGTACTGTATAGAGGAAGAGCGGATGGAACACGAAAAATTTTGGCGTAGCAAAAAACTGAAAGTGCACTAATTCTGTTCTGTGTCACCTTACTAGCCCTGACAAAAATAATAATTGTAGTTGTCACAAAATATCCAATATTTTGGTCTATTTCGAGGACTTGAATTTATCAATTTCAGTGCGCAACAAATCCAAATGATGCTTTTTTTTACATCGAATCGTATCATATTGGGCACTAGTTTAGAGCGTCCTATCAAATTAGTTCTATATATTTTCATACATGTTGTAATTGATTTGAGAAGATAACTTGTTGTCAATAGCGTTTCCTATGTATCACAAGAAGTTATTATAAATCACAAGTATTACATGTATGATGTTAGAACGATAGAAGTTACTACCTCAATTGTAAATTACATTACAGGTCACAAAATATTTCATCAAGAGACCGAATTATTGGATATGTGTTTTTCATAGATTTTTCCATCTTTATCACCGACAAATTTTGCAAGAAAATTATCCAAAGATTTCATTTTCTTTTCGCAAGTTTTTGCTAGATCTGAGAAGATAGGAAGAGTAGGGTTCGGAATTAAATTATCTGTGTCAGAATCCCTCGTATAGCATGTTTCCAATATTCCCTTTGCAAGATTCAGGTGATAGTCTACAAGATCGGGGTCAATTTTTTGTGCCTTAGCATCTATTTGATCAATATTAAAAGCTCCAATGATAAAGATCGATACTATGCATAAAACAGCCCGTAACCTGAACACATGTACTCGATGCACACACAGTTATTGAATCTTGTTGAGAACCTTTATGGAGAATATTTTCGGCCAACTAAGAGTAATATTGTTACCTGATAATTAACGCAACGTTCTAATCAGATAAATTTACTTTAACCATGGACGGATGTGTGCTTAACTCACAAATCAAATGATGTTAATAAAATGACAGGTTAATATGAAATGCGTCGGTATCAGATAAATCATCGTTTTGGCAGCCTTGAGATCGTTTCCTCGATGGATAAAAATAGGAACAAAATTGTAGTGCAATTTTTTAATGGCAATATTAAAATATAATTGCAAAAACATTAAACTGCAGTAAGACTTTTTACTAAAAAATGAATCAAAGAATATATTATATTCCACATAACTGTACGACCTCAGATGCACTCAATTTTAAGAAATATATCGGTATTTGGAATTGGTAATGGAAATTATTCTCGTCACTCCAACAGCAGTATACGCGACATCATCTCTGGTCAGCAGGCGTAGTGCACAGCGCAGTTATTCTGATTTGATAGCTGCAACGACTGGTCCCAAAGTAGTACTAAGACTCCCGGTAACAAAATGGCCATTTGCAGATGGCAATGTTGTAATATCTTCCCAACTAGATCCGGTGAAATGAAGAAGTCTCACATCTTGTCCTGTTAGTTGACTTGCTAGAGTTGCATTGTAAGGTATGACCACAGTAATAGTCCCGTTAAATCTTGCATCCGTTGGTGCAATAATGAAAACTGTCCCCACTGGAATGTAAGGAGTATTATCTAAAGCAATTAGTTTTCCGGGCTTGTGATTTGCCCCTTCCGTTATATTCATCACAGCAAGCTCTGACATTGTTTTCACTGGCAGTGCCGTCAATTCACCTTGTGACAGGAGGCTTGTATAGCTCACTGTCACATTCCCTTCCTCAGGAACTGTGATCGTTTTATTTCCGCTCCTTGGAGTGACCGAGGAGCTTGCCAAAGTAGTTGATATTGTTGATGCCGCAGGTGATGTGGTATTTGAATCTCTTAGAGATGATGCTCCAGTAGTTTGAAGTATTGTTCCAATTATTACGGGTCTATTCGTTGAGTCAGTAGTCGTTGTGGATGGGAGATCGTTTGTCGGTGGAGGATTATTAATTGGAGGGGAAGAACTTGTCACAGGAGCTATTGAATCAATTATAACACCGGCCGCATCTACATACGATATTCTGACGTTATCACCAGAAGCTACCTGAATCGACGTCGTAGAAGATATTCCAGTAGTGAATGAGAAGTCCCCTTCAAAAATTCCGGTGTTAGGTCCTGTTTCTACTAATGTAATTGGAATGCCCGTCTTATCAGTTGTAGAAGTTACACTTACGTGTACGGTGTCAGTGCTATTTGGAACCGCATTAGCATTCTTATCGTATATGTTTATTTTCGGACTGTCTTGGGTAGTGTAACTAGGTTTATCGAGTGAGATAGTGACCGGAGCGTTGTTTGTGTTGCCAACATCTCCGTAATTCACGACTGCTAAGCTGGGCATTGCCATTTGAGATTGACTAGGTGATGTACCAAATATTCCGAGCAAAGCATCATTTGATCCGGCTGCACTGGGTGAACCAACGGAGGAGTCGTTACCCTCTGAACTAGAACTAGTAGGAGTTGATGATTGATTACCTATTGAATTCCCTTCTGTGGATGTCTGATTAGATATTGTAGGTTCCTGAGAGGTACCAGAAGACGCCGATTGGTTGGATAATTCTGAATTTAATTGGCCAGCTTTGTTACTCCCTTTTTCTGATGTTGTAGCGTTTGACGGTAAAGCATTCATGGAGCCACTATCAGTAGCCAGCGTTTTATCAACAGGATTCTGGGTTTCCTGAGAGGAGGAATAATTTGACATGGAAATAGAATAAATTGACACTGAACCGTCTCCAATGGGTCCGCTAGGATCAGAAGCGATATTAGCATTAGGTTGTAATGTGGAGTTGTCAGTACTTGAATAACCATTAGAATCGGGCGTATCTACGCTACGAGACTCGGCAGCGGAGTTTTCAGTAGGGTTAATAGGGTTTGAAAGCTCTGAACCAGAGTCGGAACTTGCAGCTACTACTTGACTTTTTGTATTATCATTAGGGCTTACCTCTTGGGAGGAAGATTCTCCAGATTGAGTATCACCGGTGGATGCTCCATACGAGTCATCGGCTTGATTCAGACTATCTGCAGTTTCTCCCTCATGGCTATTAGTGTCGCCAGAATGATCATGGCCTCCCCCGCTGGCGCCGTCACCGCTGTTACTATCATCAGAGTGGTCTCTCCTATTATCGTCGTTACCGCTGTTACTGTCGCCAGAGTTGTTATCATCATTATGGTCTCCGAAGGGACTATAGTCGTATGCGAACGATGCAGGCACAAAATGGTAAGTGAAAACGGAAAAAGAGAGCACGATTAAAACTACCATAGCTTGAAGTAGTGAGATAGAGATGCGACGCACATTATGTAAAAGAGGTACAGCTTAATTAACTAGTCTATTTTGTATGCGATTCTTGAACTAGATGATTTCATATAAATCATTAAACAGACAATTACTTTATCTTCCTTCTTCATCATTTCCTGTAGCAACTGAAAAGCATTAGTCACGGCACCCTTACCTTCGTACTAGTGATGCGCAGTCAAAGTCATAACGCGTCATCTGAGTTAATTTGTTAGGGAAAAAACAAATGTTACATTTTTCATAATCGTGGAGTTCAGCTAATTTGACAACGAAACGAATATTGATCGATCTGATAATTAGTCTCTGACTTGTAGCTTTTTGACTGGGCGTCCACTGCAGAGTTAAAATCAATAGTAACATCCACGACTTAAGCCCAATATATCTAGATTGTATATTCTCTTGATCACCTTTAATGAAACTTAATTTGTTTTCATAATTTTTATTGCAATCTCATAAAGCTCGGCAGCTTCGTTCCTGTAAGCATGAATGCGAAGCCATACTAACGCCTAATCAGAAGGAGACAACGATCAATTTCGATACACTATATTTGCGCAGAAAATCAGGATAGCGTTAAATAATTTCAGGCTATTTTCACTACATCAGTGAGCCGTCTATCTCAGCCAGGATATTCTTTTACCCACTGGTGGCAAGAATATTTCATCCCCATCATCATTTTCTGAATTATAATTTTTGTGGTTTACGAAGCATTGGAAATATGGACAGTGACGCGTTTACCTGACTAATTTGGTAAACACATATTGAGATGGTTATCTTTGCCCAACCTCAACACTTGTTGTCATGTTAAGGACTCTCTTAGGGTTGAATATCTTGCCGCTCTTGAACTTTTCATTTAGCGATATTATATCTTCGTCAGTTATTTGCCCCTTCATGTGTTTTCCCCTAATTTCGACTTGTATTTCTGGTAGAAGTTTGTTTTTTTCATCTTTGTTCTCTATCACGCGGAATGTCCAAATGCGTTCTTTGCCTTCCGGCGTGTCAGTGAAGTATACCACTTTTCCCACCATTCGAGCCATAACTATTTGGTTTTTAATTTGCCTATAAATCGGTTGCTAGAGTTTACGACTAGAATTCGTATCAATGACGAAATATTTACTCTATCACTAGCGATATTATCAGTTGGATTTATTCTGTTAACAATTTTAGTCCCGACGGCTTCAGACCTATCAATTGATTATTTTAACAACGCCGGTTCTATGGTCAGAAACGAAAACACTGTCAAACTAATATAAGCGATACAAGACATTATTTCAATGGTAATATTAAAAATGTCTGGAACAAGGAATAATGGCCATAACAGAGATTTCAGACGGTCTGATCCTGACGATGATAAAGATGAAGTACTTGCCAATGGTAACGCTCCATGTGTGATAGAAGGTAACGGTAACTGTATGATTCTTGGAGATGCAGATACACTGGGACATTGCAAGACTTTTTGAAGATGGGCTTAGATGAAGCACAAAACTGGGACACGTAAACAGTGGCTCGCGGCGCGGCTCAAGCTGATAGGGGCGGAGAAGAAGCTCACGCGGCACAGTGACGACCTTGCCCGGCGGCGGCAGGAGCTGCCGTGGGTTCGGATCGAAAAGCAGTATCGGTTCGAGACCGATGAGGGCAGCACCTCGCTGGCAGACCTCTTCGGAGGGCGCTCACAGCTACTCGTCTATCACTTCATGTTCGGGCCCGACTACACGGCGGGATGTCCGGCCTGCTCGGCGATTGCAGACGGCTTCGACGGCTTCGCAGTCCACCTTGCCAATCACGATGTTACACTTTCAGCGGTCTCGTGGGCGCCTCTAGCGAAGCTGCAGGCGTACAAGCGGCGGATGGGGTGGACGTTCCCTTGGGCATCTTCGCTCGGCAGCGACTTTAACTTCGACTTCAACATCTGGTTTACCGAGAAGCAACAGCGCGAGGGGGGCATTGAATACAACTACCGGCGCGAGGCAGCAGCACGTGATCCGCCCTCAGGGAAGTCCGTTCGAAAGCGGCGGTTGCGCGATGACCAGGGGCCCGCGGAGTTCGCGGCCATG
>JBBRRH010000120.1:0-9214 GCA_038201105.1 Nitrososphaera sp.
CCTGCCGATTCACATATCCAAGGAGTGAACCATAAAGGCTCTTTTCTAAAGTTTATCAAAACTACGATTGCTGGTACCATTAAAATTGCGTCAAGTGTAGGATAAGCGCTAATGACTGCAAACATGGCTATACCTCGAGGGGAAGATAAATCTGCAAAATTGATAGTAAGTCCTATAGTATAGCTCAGAAAAATTGCACTTCCTAGTGTGCTAACTATCAAAGTTCTGTTACTAAATTTGAACTTTTTATGGAATTCAATATACGTGATAAATAAATAATAAGCAAGAAATCCATAAGCTGCCAACCATAATAAATCTGCAACCGATGGAACGGGAGACACTAAATCTAAGACTATCTCGTATATGGCCCAAACAATATCAGCACTAAGCCACAAGGATAAACCAATAGCAAGTGCAATACGCGTTTTCCTATAAACTCCCTGAAGATTTTTACTTTTATAGAGTATGGATATGGCCAGAAGTGCTGCAATTGAGGCATTAATGGTGATTATCCAATTAGAATAAAGACTCTTACTTTTTATTTCAGCAAAAAAGATAATCGAATCTGAGATAATGATCGCAATGATAAGTCTTAGGAAAAGAGTTCTTCGGTTGAGATTAATGTTGCCAATCATAGATGATTCTACCAATAACAAATAGTCAGAATGTCAAAAAACATATTTTACATGTTACAATATTAATAACAACATGGCATATAGTTTTAAGTTAACCTGCGGAGAATGCTTAGATCTGACCACGTTGCTATTTAGTCCGAAGTCCAAGATATAAACTGGTTGTTACAGCAGACATTATCTTTGCACGTCGCATTAATGACATCTCACTACATATGAATCGGATACTAATTTTTCCTGGAACCCCGAACAACTGTAATAACGTTGTATAAGATCCTGTAATAATGGAGTTTTTTTATGGTTGTTCAATTTAGATGTCTTCCTCCAACTAGGTGTCGACACAGAATAAAGAATTTCAAAACTATTGTATTTGACCGGATGATGTCCAGACGTCGCCTTGCTGCGGCCGATAGATCAACCACACTTTTTACACTATCTTTGGTGCCATCGAGATTCCCTTGTAGAGAAGAATAATGCAAGCACCTTCACCTAGCTTTTGCCAAATTTAGATCTCCCTCACAAGAACCTACTTTCTCGATTTTTACGTGGTCAATTATTATGAATGTATTTTGTTTAAGGAATAACCTTTCATTAGCGCTTCCTTACTACTCTCGCCCATCCCGGTCTCACTCTTTTGACCAGATGGTCCTGAGTTTATTTGCAGAGGATTTAGCATCGTTACTATTTGTAAAAACTTCCAAAGTAATTGTTCTATCATAATCAATATACTTTAGTGCTTTGACTGTTTCGACATGATCTATTAAACCTTCACCAATTGGAAGGTGCTCATCCCGCTTTCCATGATTATCATGCCAATGGATATGAATTATTTTTTCTTCAAACTTATTTATGTAATCAAATACTGACCTCATTCCTCCTGATGTAAAAGCATGAGGAATATCTAGATGAACAAATAATGAGGCGACATTATCGATAATATATTTGAATTCATCTATATTGTGTATCCCATTTGAAATTGGAACATTTTCTAACATCACCTTCACTTTTGACTTTTTAGCATACGTTATGATTTCTCTAAGACTTTTAATCAGGTTATTCAAGAGGGCCTGTCTTTTTTCCCCATAAAACATACCATTGAGATTGGCGTGGAAATTTATGAGGTCTATACCTATCGATTTTGCTGTTCGAATTTCCCTAAGGGACTCAAGAATCCAAGCGTGTCGAACATACTCATAGTCTGAGCACAAATCTAACCAGTAGGCTGTGTGACCGATAGCTTTATGCTTGAAACTCTCAAGCAGCTTTGATATTTCATACCTCTTCTTGTTAATTACAGTGGGATTACCTTCGGGTCCTTCTATACCCATCTCGACATAGTCAAAATTTAGATCATATATTTTACGTATTTCATTCAATATTTCATTCGATGGATTGGTGAGTAATCCGTAAGATGGCATAAAATTAGACTACCATCTAGTTACGCAATACCTTAAAAAATGTTGAAACGCGACTAAAATCATGTTTGTCCGTGCTTTGCATTTAGGACTTGCAGCGTCGCAACAATTCCTCGTATTTAGACTGGATCTTACCGGTGATGCAATTCAGTGGAACTTGGCAAAAATGAAACAAGGTGTCCCTTGAATAATCAAATTAAAAACATCCGATTTGAGACAATAACTGAGGTCGTGGTCGCGACACGCCATAATAATCTATGTTGCAGAGTACTTCCCGCATAACCATCATCCGAGTCGAGAGACTATTCTTCCTTCCATTTCCTAGTATGTGCACAGTAATGAGATTCATGATAGGAAACGCATTTATCCCTAGGTATAGGATCTTTGATTCTATCTGGATTGCTGGCTGTAAGGAAACACAGGTCGGCACTTCGCATCGAGTCTTTGATCATTTGTATTAAAAGATTAGAACTAACCTTGTTAGATAATAATAGATACAGAGTAAGTAACAAATGAAGGTCACCAATAAATACTCGAAAAATTAGTATGTTATGATTCGAATGAAATATAGAAGTAGAACTGATATAACCGGATTGATCTTGGAAGCGGCAAACGGCGGAGCGACGAAGACTAGAATCATGTATAAGGCATATCTGTCGTTCGCACAATTGCGAGAATACCTCTCAATGCTATTGGAAAAAGGACTAATTGATTACGTAGAAGGGCGGGCAATCTACAAAACAACCGAAAAAGGAATCAGACTCTTACAAATGTGTAATCAAATGAATGAAGAACTTGTAGTATTTGACAACATCAGATAGAAGACAAAAAGAAGTTAGGTAATGTAGTTCCAGGCACCGTTGAATATGAGAATGTCGTTGCGATAGGTGCTGTGGGAATGAAAATAATTAACTTCCATTTATTTTTGTAAAATTACTAATTTTCTCTGGCCTAATTGGAATATTCAATAAGGAAGTCGCTGTCGTTTTACCGTGTGGACTAGGATCGGGCCAGTACGAATCGAGAAATAAGTTCCTTGGGGCAGATGTTAATTTAACATGAAATTGTGTTTAAAGCATACAACAGCGTGGAAGACGTTCCACGTCCCTGATAGCTTTATCCTTTCCCAAGATATTTGAGAACGATGATTAGAACTAGTTAAAAAAAATAAATTTAGTGACCGGAGTACCTTTAAAATTAAGAATAAATGTATAGAATACTGTCAAGCAAAAGATTTTGCGGGTGTTCAAATAGTCACATCTTTGCACGTAACGAAAATATTCAAAACAATCCTGAAAATAGTTTAATAGTTGAATTACAATAACTAATGATATCTAAGTAGTATCGCAAATTGTTTAGAAGGAAAATATTACTAAGCTTAATACTAAGTATGTAATTTGGTAAATAACAGTAGCTGAAAATTTGTAGTGGATTCACAGAACCAAATTCAGCATCTTGTTTTGGTACAGATCATGTTTTATTTGTTATTATGGACAGCATGACACCTTAGATAAGTGATATTCAGTAAGGTGGATTCAACATGAATAAATCAAATGGAGTACTCTTTGCAATCTTGTCAGCAGTAGTCTTAATAACTATGGGGGTTACTGCAACACCCGTCCTCGCAGGAGGAAGTCATGACCATCATAACCACAATAACAGCAAGCATTGTGAAAAGAATGGCGATAACAACTGCAACACCGACAACGTAGACCAAGAAGTATACGCTAGGAATGAGTGTGAAATTGCAAATGAAAATGATGACCACAGCCATGATAACACAAATGAAAATACACTGTCATGCGTTAACAACGTACAGAACATTAACAACGCACTCTTAGGAATAGTACCATAATTAGCACACTAAAAAATAAAAGTCGTCAATAGTTTTTATTTGTGTTTCAGACCAACTACTTTAGATGTTACTCGATAGTAGATAACATCGTGAGTTTTATTTTTATTTTGCGAAAATCATGAATCGGGTTTCCTTAAAAATCTGCAACGATTAAGGTTTAGATTTCCTTCAAAAAGTTGGATTAGAGATGAGCTACAGTCCTTAAATCTCAGTATTATGACCTCGATGTAAAATGATCTATCCCTTGGCCTTACATTGTTCATTTGGCTAGTTCTCTCAATTAACTCATGTCTTCAAGTTGGTGGATTGGCTGATCTTGATGACGATACTTTCTGTTTCCGAGCTCTTGAAAATCATGTAAGCACTCCCAAAAAAGTTCTAGTGAACCTTCTTTTGGCTATTTCAAGGGCCTTTTTCCCTCTCGGTGTAAGACTGTATGTAATGGTTTTGCCTTCCTTCACCTCGCTCAGAAACTCCGCGTCTCTAAGACCTTTAAGGGCAGGATAAATAGTTCCAGGACTTGGTTTTTCACCCCTCCTTTTTGCTAGTTCATTGGCTATTTCTTGGCCATGCATTGAATTTTTTGACAGTAAAAAGAGAATCAGAAATCCTAACAACCCTCTCATATCGCAGCATTCCTCGCCAAGTCTTCGCATATTCAATATTGGACATCCGATATATATAAATACATCCGTGTTTATATATCGTATAACCGATATGATAGAGATCGAAATGGAGGTGATTGTATGGGACAAGGATGTTGTGGAGTAGGAATTCAAGGGGCAAGGAACTTCCTAACAAAAGAAGAAAGAATTACTTTGCTTAAGGAATACAAAGATGATCTTGAGAAAGAAGTTCAAGGAATTGCTGAAAGAATTACAGAACTTGAAGAGTAGAGAAACTATTCGATCTCTACAGATATATAGCCTTTTTAATCCCTTTTTTTTATAAACTCATGATTGTCTGTAATCATAATTGAAGAGAAAACAAGGGCCTACCGGAACTCCCGACAGTTGCTAATAATAACAATAAAATTAAAATAAAATATTGATACCATACAATAGCAACACAACTCATGTTATGTTGCTTTACTTTACCAACACAAGTGACTTATTTAAAGTTGTCTTAGCATATTAGTTAACCAATTAATGTCCAAAAAGACCAAAGCCTAGTTTATTTATAAATTTATAAATAAACCTAGATTTCCTCTGGAACTCCTAAAGTCGGTTCATCAGTTTTTGAAGCGTTGAATCTATCCGTTTAATCCCTGGCTCTTCCAGTAGTGCATCAACCATGGTTTGGCGTATTTCTAATAGTTTTTGTCTTGTGACTAGCAACCCTTCCGTATCGTCTAACTCTAGTTCTAGTTCATCAACCGTGGTTTGGAGAGTTGAAGTTAATGATTCCTGCAACTTACTTTGAAACTGTGTCATAGTTGGAGTTAAAACAAAACCAGGTACAGTGATCGCACGATTATAGTTTCGGAGGGGAAAGGTTTCAATTATTTTCTTCCTTAACCAGTTCCAGAACAGTCTAGGACCATCTGCACCCATTTCATTCATTATCGAGTTAAGTTCAACTCTTCTATTGCGCACCTGTTTTAGATATCTGATATACTCTAAATTATGTTCTGTTTCTTCAATTGGTAAATAATAACGTCTACCTCTTGGCTTTATCTTTCCATGCACTAAATTATCTAAATATTTCCAGTGATTAGCCCCACTGTACCTTTCTTGAAGTTTTAATATATCAAGTTTCAAATCTGGATTCTGTCCATTTAATTCATCAACAGTAGTAAAGCCGCTCTAGCACATTTTATACTGGCTATACTTGTAACAAAACCGCTCAAGAACATCCGGACCAGTTAGAGCCAGCAGCAGAAGTCTTTGACCAATTAGTAAAGTTACAAAAGCAGATGCAGTCAAGACAGCATACTACTAAACACTCTATATCTTACTTTATTAGACTAGAAACTCTAATGGGCCGTAATTACTCGACCCACTAGAGCGGCACGACTTTATGGCTAAAGAGTGCCAAAGTTAGATCGCAATACCTAATATTTAGACAGAAGTTTGAATCGAGTATGATTAATCATAAGACAATCTTATGAAGTCATAATACTATGCTAGACGTATAATATCATGTGCCAGCATTTCTAACAAAAATGAAGCAAATTATGGCCCACCTGATTTTAGAATATAGAATCTATTGCATGACGAAGCCAAGGTTTTCTCAGTGTTAGGAGGCCTACTACTGGTCTCTTTAGCAAAAGATTAGTACCCTGGAAGTGCAACATAACTAGGTAAAATACCATCTAAAATGATAACAGAGACAGAAAATAAGGAGTTACCTAAGACCTGTCCTAAATGTAGAAGTCCTTAAAGGGATTCTCCAAGAAAAAAATAATGGGAATCTGAAGGGCCCTACTGGCTACTGGCCAGCAAGCAATTTTTGGGCTCGGAGATGCGCTGGCCCCTCAGAGTTGCTACGAAAAGAACTGCAAGGATGTCGACATCAGTCACAAAGCAGGTGGCGAGGCTTTAGAAAAAAGGATGGAAGGCATCAATTCTAGAATTAAGAAGTTTTCTTGATAAAAAAAGGAAAAACCCGATGGTGTTCCTGGCGATACTATCAAACTTAATATAATGTCAAACTGAAAAGGCGAAACTATGGATGTTGAAGAGTTTAAAAATAAGGCAAAGACGATAGTCGAAGTTGAATTAAAGAATATTACTACTATGGTAAAAAAAGTAAAGGACGCCGGACACTTTAAAATTATATTCGCTAGTACTAAGGGATAGAGGACATTATGTCGTATTAACTGAGGATGGGGAAAAATGTCTGGTCGCATACAACAATGAATTCAAAAAGATAAGTGGCACAACAGACATCCGAGATCGAATGCAACCTTTCGATGCTTTGATACTCGACCACAAGATGCCTAAAATTGATGGCTTTGAAGCAGCAAAGGAAATAGTAGCATTAAACCCTCACCACAGAATCATTATTGCGACAGCCTACAATAAGGAGATTTTTGAGGAGGCAGCAGACTACTTCGGTCTGCCATTAGAGGTTCTCCAAAAGCCATTTCGACGTGATACTCTCATAGCAACTGTAGAAGACACTGCAATATACGATAAATTGAAAAAATACCTTCAGGATATTGAGCCTTTCAAAAAGGCCAATTTACGACACGAACAGTTGAAGGCTATAGCAGAGGCCCTTGACAGAGAACATTCGGAAAATAAATCCTCAAAGACCTAAAACAATGCATATTGAACTGGCTCGTAATTTAAGGAGCGGCAACCAACTTCTTGAGTTCAGAATCCTTGATGATTTTATCGATTATCTCCTTCTGTTCGTCTTCTGGCATCCCTGAATGTGATCTTATTGCATCTATCATCGTTAGTTCCGATGAGTATGAAAATGCATTAGCAATTTTCAATTGTGCGTTGTAAACTACTCGTCCAAACGATGTAAGAATTATTCCACCATTCTTTCGACCGATTAAACCCAACCTCGCCAGCCTGGAACTTCTTGAATAGTATTCCTTATATCCAATGTTAAGTATTTGCATAAGATCATCGGGATTAGTAACTTTATTGAATATGGCAGTAAGTATATCCATGCAGAGATGATCAGAAATCGCTTCTAGAACGTCTAAGTTTGATACTTTAGACCCCGACTTTTCTTTTCTTTTCAAAATTATTTCATCATTAGTTTTGTGTGTACTACAACGGTTATAAAAGATGCAACGTGGGTACAAAATTTGATTAATCCGAGAGTAGTTATAAGATAAAGTGAGAGTTTTACTATCATGTTGAGCGTGCTGACTGATAGACAAAAGGCGATTGTTGAAATTATTACAATGAGGCTGCATGTTAAGCAGGCCTCGGTCTATCTTAAGGAAGTAGGTTTTGAAATGTCTGAACCTACTTTCTATAGAGAGAAGAAGAAAATTGATAACATGAAATTAGAAAGGATGCACCATATTGCAAAAGTAGTCTATCGAGATCAGCATCTAGAAAGACTCGATGTGTTTGGGGCCTAACATGAGCAAAACTGTGCAGTAGGAGCGTGATATTTTCACTTTGAGTAAATTCACAAAATTAGAAAGAGAATATCTCTTTCAATAAACGAGACCAAGTAACGATTATTTATCATAAGATGTTTTTATCAACCGTTATTAGGAATAAGTATAATAACCAATTATGAATGATCTAATTTCAGATAACAACAATAAAAGTGATCAGACAAAGTCTAATGTAAAACATAAATATTTAGTAGAAATTGTAGGGACATTTATTTTAGTTTATGCCATTGCTTCTGCTGCGACAATCTATTCGCATAGCGGACAGTTAGGACTAATAGGAATTGGATTAGTGCATGCACTGGCATTAACAGCAATAATATATGCTATTGGGTATAGATCTGGTGCTCAAGTTAATCCTGCTGTTACAATAGGATTATTAGTAGCAAGAAAGAGGCAGCTTTATACATAATATGTCAATTAATTGGAGGAGTAATAGGTGCTGCTGTAGTATATGCGATGTTTGGCTCTGCAATGTCAGCGAGTGTAACTTTACCGTCTGAGAATAACGTTGTGAGAGCATTTATACTAGAAACAGTTATGACATTTACTTTAGTTTATGTAGTAATGGCTACCACTACTGCTAAAAATTTCAAAATTGCCCCATTAGCAGGGGTTGCAATAGGCTTTACACTTGGCTTTAATGTAATATTTGGTGCATCTATAACTGGTGGCTCACTTAACCCTGCCAGATCATTTGGTCCTGCTTTGATGACTGGAAATTTTGACTCTAATTGGCTTTATTGGATTGCTCCAATTTTGGGAGGAATTATTGCAGCAGGTGTGTATAAAGTATTACATAAAGATACTGATCTTCCTCCATAGGAATTATATATCAAAGAGAAATTCAAAAATTATTAGGATTCCATCTATTCCGAAAAGAAAACGTTTAGTACTCTGATGGTGAATTATAGGTAAAGATTTGGACTGTAAGCAATGTCAATAATGAAGAGGATAAGAAAGATGGAGCGGAACATACGGGAATTCAAAGGGATTTACGATAAATGACTACTACAGATAGTCACAAAAATGTGACTAAGAAGCGTCATGATTTCACAAAATCCGAAAGAGAATATGTTAAATCCCTAGTTGTATCGCAACTTCTCGGAATTGATTAGTATCAAAGAGTGTCTGATTTACCCTGTTGAATTCAATAGGATTCAAATAAAGCATCGCAGCTATCTCTAATTCTTTTGTTGACTCTGGCTGTATTGAAGTTCTA
>JBBRRH010000121.1:0-8976 GCA_038201105.1 Nitrososphaera sp.
CATGTGGATAAATAAAGATACAGAAATTCATACTGTTACTAGTGGTATTGGAGCAGGCTTAGAAAGTTTGCTCAATAATAAGCGAGGGACAAAGAACGGGATTTTTGATAGCGGCATATTCAAACCCGGTCAGAACTGGACCCATAAGTTTGAAAAAGCCGGAGTCTTTGCATATTTTTGTACAGTACATCCGTGGATGGAAGGTATAGTACAAGTCAAAAAGACGTCTTCAATCCCCATTCCTAGTTACCCTGTTGATGCTGCTGGACAAAGACAGAGCGTTTTCCCTGTCCATACTCTAACCGTGGACAAAAAGTATGACATAGATATGGCTTGGAGTCCAAAGGCTATACTTACAGGAAATAAGGAGACTTTCATTCTGGATTTCTCCGATCCTCCAACTAGCAAGAGACTGCACCTGATACCTTATCAGTTTGTCATATTGCAGAATGGAAATGAACTTAACAGAAAAACAGGATTGACACAACTGGGGTCAGAAGTACAAGAGTTTGTATTTTCAAAGCCTGGTCCAATTAATGTCAGAATCGAAAACGTTGGAGATAACAAAGATTCCTTTACGGATTTTAATACTACTGTATACGAAAACCCAAATGCTTCTGGAGCTGGAACGGTTCAATCTCAAAGTAACAATCTACCCACTAATCCTTTTAAAGTAAATAATCTTACTCTCATTTGGATTACCTATGCGATTATATTCGGCATACCTGCTGCGGTTGCCGTCACCTACGTCTTGTACCGTAAAGGATTCATATAGCCACAGTTTAGCTCCGGTTAATGACACATATCGAAAAGGTAAGAGATAGTGGATGAGATAGAAGAGTGGAGGAGTTTGCCACGAGTCTTCATGCTAATCAATGGAATTACAATTAAAAAAATTAAATTAAAAGTGACTCTGCCTGGAATGACTCAAGGACACGGTATCTCGATATTAGCGTAGATTATAGGAGATCCTGCATCAAACTTATTGTCATTGTTCGCATCAGTACCGAAATACATTTTGTAGCTATCTGGTTTCAAGTCATCAGCAAATGTGACGTCGTTGAATCCTCCAGTCGCATTAGTCTCGAAATATCCATACAGGGGTACCTTATTTTGAGAATCGACTAACTTCCAATTTACATTGCTGTTAGAGCCAAAGCCATTTGCATTAATTACCATGTTAAATCCTGGATCTGCGGGTCCACAAGCAGGCGATACTTGAACAAGCGGAGCTCCAAAAACAGAGTTAGAGTAAAGAAACATACTACCCAAAGCAGTCATTGCTAGAAAGCATCCAGGTAAGACTTTCCGTTCCAACATAAGTAATATACATGCGAGTAGTTAATAAAAACTTTGCAAGGTGAATACATTTTTTTATCCGAATTTATTGCCCCCGATCAACGCATTAATCATTAATAACCTCTAATCATGTGTGCGCATCGAAACTGTAGTCAAATCACAGATTTTCAATATGACGTATCTGATATCTCTAACTCTTATGAAAAACATTTTCTGCATTCAAGATTAATTTCTGTTCAAAAATCTCATTTCAGAATTGTCTGAGTTAGTTTTGCCTTTCTGATTCAACTATTTAGCGAACTGAATGGTAGGTAGAAAATGTAATTTATCTTCAAAAAAACGGTGATGCAAAGTAATAAAATATATGCCTGGAGGAACCCACCAGACATAATGATAATTCGCAGATTACTACTAGCGTCTATCTTGTCCCTTGCCTTTTTAATGATAATTCCTAATTCCCATTTATCTGATTTTCTTGCTCAATCTGTTTATGCCGACTTTAATTTCGGTACTGTAGGAGATTGGGGATGCAACTCCAATACCAAAAGTACTGTAAATAACCTTAAAGCCAAGAGTCCTGAGCGCGTTCTCGCTCTGGGTGATTATTCTTATCAGCCAACTGCTAAATGTTGGCTCGATACGATAAAGGATATAAAAACCAAAACTAGGATAAATATTGGAAATCACGAGTACGACGGTAACGGTCCATCTCAGTATTTGAACGCGTTTGGACTTAACTCGCAGTACTACTCTTTTAACTATGCAAATACTCACGTGCTAACGATGGCCACAGAGTTGAGCTTCAAGAAAGGATCCTCGCAGTATAATTTCGTTGACAACGATCTTAAGACGGCTGCCGCGGATCCGAACATTAAGTGGATTATTGTAAATTATCATAAACTAATGTACACTTCTCCCAATACATGCTCATCTTCCTCATGCAAGGGAAGCAGCACACTTAGAGATACGTATCACCCACTCTTTGATAAATATGGAGTAGATCTTGTGCTTCAGGCTCATGTTCACAATTATCAGCGCACATTTCCACTGAAATATAATACGAATAGTCATTCGAACCCTACAAAAACAAGTACTGGTACGTCTACCTACACAGATCCACAAGGCGAGATATTTGCAACTGTGGGAACTGGAGGAATTAACTTTCATGGGTTAAGTGGTAAGTCTTCTTTTGTAGTCAAACAGCAGGCACAAAAATTCGGCATATTGGATATCCGAATAGCCGAGGATGGTAGCAAGCTTACAGGAAAATATTATAGGAATGGCGAATCTAGTCCTTACGACACGTTCACTATCTCTAAACCAACAACGATTTCTTCGTTCAAAGTGTCGACTGCAAACAAAGTCAATATTACCAATCAATCGAGTCCTCAAAATATTAGCGGCCAGCTTTCGGGTAACCAGAGCGCTAGCAAAGATAATCAAACCGCAGAAAACAGAGGACCTGATCTGATTAAGGATCGGAAGAATATCATATTGCCCGACTTGTCACAGATACTCAACAGGAGTAAAAGCTCTGAAAATAAAGTGGTAAATGGTGCTAATGATCAGAAGGGGATCATCCCAGTTCCTGTTTTGCCCCAAGTACCAAAGAGTGTCGAAAGAGCTGAGAATAAAGTGGCAAATGGTACCAACACTTCACTATCAGAACCGATCGTAACGGGGGAAAGACAGAATACTGTGAAATCCGAACCAAAGAATATTTTGCCCAATGCGCTTGCAGGTAGGAACCAGATCTCTATTGAAGGATCAGAAGTGATACTTGATGGTTCCGATAGTACGGACAAGGATGGCAAAATTGAATCCTACAAATGGCAACAAATAGGAGGACCAAGAGTGAAATTTGATAATGCAAACAATCCTAAGGTAGTTTTCCTATCTCCTCCTGTTACTAGAGATACTATACTTATCTTCAAACTGACTGTTGCGGACGATAAGGGCAGTTTAGATACTGCAGTTACTGCAATAAAAGTCATCAATGATGATCAAAAAAGATCCTCCACCTTACCTAATATACTGGAGTTGCCTACTTCGAAAGCTGGAGACCATCTCGGAGAGGGCAACATAACCAACTCCACAGGCTAGTAAAATCCTATGCTGCTTTAATCACATAGTAGGTTTACCAACAAAAGGAACTAAACAATTTCCCCTAGTTGATTATGAACGGGACATATTCGAAGTTCTTTTTGCAATTGCAGCAAGATCTACACTCCCCAGGATATAGAAGCACAGAAAGCCTCTCCTAGTTGGGAAAGAGAATACTGTTTAAAGTATGCTGGTTCCATAGGAAACGTATTCCCTATACCATGGATTGACAGGGCTGTACAACTTGGTCAGGAATATACATTAGAAAACTTACCATTCAACCTTATACGATCCATAGCATAGGCATAGATCCAGGATTTTCTAGTTCACCAACTGCTATCGTAGTCTTAGAGTTTATGTAGGAACAACAAAACATCAAACCCATCATAAACCAGTAAATTCTATGGGGAGAACAGTCCCTTCGTTCAGAATTGCTGCGGAGATCGAACGATCTAAGTAGGAATTCTACCCTATCATCATATTTGTGCGGGTCTTTTCATTAGAGCGTATTGTATGTTGTGGTACAAGTGTGTAATTGAATTGCTTATGGTGTGCTTGGGAACAGGACAAGTAGAGATCTCTTGTACCACTTTTGTTTTATATGATTCTATCTCTTCTGTTCTGTTGGTTTACAGTACTCAGCAACCTATTTCAGAGGCGCTATCAACACTTGCAAGGCTGGTCTGGAACAATGTGTACATCTAGTGAATTGTAATTTTAGCGAGCTAAATTATGTCCGAAGTCCGCACCAATTTTTGTTCTGACGATTTCTAGGAAAAAAAAGACCAATATAGCAAGTGTCAGCTCATCGATAATTGCATCAGTGACTGGACTATCCAGTGTGTTAAAGGCATTATCTAAATAGTCTAATGATAGTTGGACAGCAAACAAACCGAAAATGATTATGGCATAAATAATTTGTTTGATGTGCGTTTTTCTATATGCTGTAATTGACAGAGCTAGCAATAAGAGCGAAAATATCCCAATACCTGCCGCTATTCCATTTTCTAGCCCTTGAAGTGGGTCCACTTGAAGGAGCTCTGATGACGTCAGCAATTCCAATAAACTATTAGCTGGTTCAATTTTTTATCATAACTACTGCGGTAAAAATGGGAATAATGATATTTATTGCCGAATCGCAATATTTGATTTATTAATTACTACAATTAGTACTTCATGGTACAAGTGTGTAACCCAAACGACTATTTCTCTTCTGAAAGTTTGGGCCATACTTACAGAACCGTACCTCAATACTTAATTAAATTGAAGCGACCTCATTAATATTGAATACGAATTTAATGTTAGCCTTAAGCTTTGTCCTCGTGATAACAGGTGGAATATCATTGGCAGCTTTTATGAATGGACTAGGACAAAATAATGTACCAATTTTGGCCAATCTAAAATCACAAACAGAAAATAATGACATAGACGCGGCCTACGATTTTGACGGTCAAATCACGCCGGCAAACTGACCAATGCAAGAAGGGAAAGATAATTCCAGAGAACTCGATACAACTGGTTTTCATCCGAATAGCCTTGTCGACTATAAATAGTCACTTGAAGATAGTAACATCTCTGCTTTTTGTTGGTTTACTTACTATTACTGCAAGCTCCACAGAAGGTGTATTCGCAATTCAGAATTCCCAACAATCTCCATTTGAAGCACAAATGAATTTGCCAGACATTAATTTTCCTGCTGTAGGAGACATGGGGTGTGCCTCGAGCTCCAGTAAAATGGTTAACGATTTAAATAAAAAAACTCCAAATATCATTCTAATACTGGGAGACCTTTCATACCAAAAAACGGCCGATTGTTGGCTTAAAATTACATCTCCAATTGTAAGCAGAATGAAAATTGTCTTCGGGGAACATGACCATAGGCCTAGCGTGCTTTTGAATCAATACAAGAATCATTTCAATTTAAGTCAAGAATACTATTCCTTTACCTACCAAAATGTACATTTTATTGCGCTAGCTACAGAAATACCCTTTGATACAAACTCACTACAACACAATTTTATTATGAATGATCTTGATGCAGCTTCAAAAAATCCTGATATTAAATGGATTGTAGTATTCTCTTATAGACCGCAATATAGCTCACCTACAAAGCATCCAGGAAATGTGGATTTGAGAGATCTATATCATCCTCTTTTTCAAAAATACCATGTGGACATCGTGTTACAAGCTCATAATCATAACTACCAGAGAACTTACCCTATAATTTATAATCAAAAGATACCGTCAAATCCGAAGATAACAGACAATGACAGCAAGTATTACGAAGATCCGAATGGTCAAATATACGTAACAGTAGGAACAGGGGGCGCAAAACTGTACGGTTTTTCTGGAAAGGCCGAATATATTGTAACACAATATGGAGGTTTTGGATTTCTTGATATATCTATAACAAATAATGGAAGAAATTTGACTGGTACATTTTATTCCACTACTGAAAAATCTATCAAAGATAGTTTTACTTTACTTAAATAAGGATTAAAGTCATTATACAAGCTCAGATAAACGCAATATATCTATCTTTTATAAACAGAATATCTGTTATCGACAATGACGGATTTTTGTTCAGTGTGGCCATTCAGCAATAGCTGTTGATTTAATTTTAACATCACGGAGATTTGATCACAGACTTCCCAAGCTTGGTCTGTAGGATATGTAATATTTTGTGGTACAAGTATGTAACTGTCTTTATGTTTGCCTGCTTGACAAGAGTCCGATATTGAGTAGCTTGTACCAGTCATCTTATAAATGACGCTACCTCAAGTACACGGTTATGAGAACAGAAATCAAGAGAAGCTGTCAAACCCTTAAGGAAGTAATAGATCGTCACCGTACGTTGGAAATATGCTAACGTGGATGTTTTTAGACGTTGGAAGCCTGAGGGTATGATGTACAGTTTTAGATGTTTTCAGTGTGGTTATGCTTTTCTGTATAGCTTCAATCTTGAAGCACCGATATGTGGAACATGTATCCAAAAAGCGAAATCGTTAGATTTAACCATTGACCATGAAAAAGTATGTAGCAAATGCAGCAACAGAGGAGTAATTTATGGGAAAGAAATGTGCCATTCTTGCTCACGATTATATTGCAACGTCTCTATCACTCCGGGTGCAAAGTATTCAACCAACGCGAGAAGTTTCTCTTTGTCAAAGCTAAACCGCGGCAGGGGGGAGAAGTTGCTTTAGTGGAATGGGTGAAAATTTGTCCCTGATATCTCAGGAAAAACAAAAGCTTTGTTCAGTCTATTCTCACTCTCGTCGAATCTGTAGTAAATAATAAAATAAAGCAAAATTATAGAAATACAACGGTAATTCCGATTCCTAAGAACGCACTATTTTTGTTATCGATATCCATTATCGCATCATTAATCCTGATAATTGACTCAGTTGGGCTAGTTGTCGCGACACTATTAGAAAGTCAACCTGGTTATCTAAATTCCGATCTCGCCTATCCCAAAGCCCATTGACGGCAGCCAGTTTACATATAAACCCATTTCATAAACATACCAGTTCATAGATCCTCTCATAAAACAGGTTATGGGTGTTAAACTATTACAATCACTCAGTTTGAGACAAAAAGGCTATTCCATCACTCGGCGGTGGTATTATGATTTTTAGAAAGTCCTAGTGTTATCGAATAAAGAAGACAATTTTGCTTGCGTTAATGACATTTTCAGTATTATTTGAAAAGATGTGGACTTGACGTATATCCCATATGCGCAGAGATAAGTATCATCCAGTTTACTTCCGTATGGAATAGTTAAAATGGTATCTAGCATCATAAATTATGCGGAATATTCAGATATCCACTCTGGTTCGCTTGGACAGCTGTCAGATTTTAGCATTTTCTTCCATGACTCATCATTCAATCTCCCCGTCATAGGCTGTTTGAATTCATAGTGACTCAAAACAGGACCAGCGCCAATGAAAATTTTGCCATCAGGTCGATCTGCGAAACAGGCTATCTCAGAACTACGGGTGAGGTTGCTGTCCAGCGAGAATCCGCTGGTGAATTTAAAGAGATTTGAAGCAGAAGGATCTTCAAGTGTGATGATTGTGGACAGAGACAGGTCAGGGTTGCAAATCACGAATACGTCAAAGTAGGCGATGATGTAAAAACAGAAGCAGACCACAGATGATTTAGTTTTGAAAAAAGAATTAACTTAGCATTCATTCGATGCAACAATTTATCGTGTTAAGAGTTTGGCAATGTATAAATCAACTATTTCCAGTATTAATTAAGAAATGAGCACCGCAGATGAAAAGCATAAGACTCGCAAATTCCTTTGGCCTCGTCTAGGGTCTAACGGATTTAAGAATCTAGGGAATGTAGTAGCATTTGTTGTTGCTTGTGGTACATTCCTTATGGCAATTTCCCTCTTGGCTGGACCAGAGGCAAGCAGAGAAGTACTTCCATTTGTTACGGGGCTAATAGGTTTCTTGGGTGGCTTAGTTATAGCAATGTATAATGTTGAGCGAAATGATACACAGTCTAGCGGCTCTGTTAAAGATGACAAATCTGTAGGAACGGCCTAAGTCAAAGTATTTACCATTACAAAATTAGTTCACATTAATATTTTCCCGGCTCTTGAACCGCCTAGATGCAATAAGATAGATCATGCGAATCAAATCCTAAGGCTTATGGATCGGTATCAAAACATGCTCTGAGATAGCCATCCTATCGGGTTTTACCGTAACTCTTTCTAGATCTGTTTCGGATCTAGATAGATAACACTACAATGATGACGTATTCCTACTATTTAAGCTCTGGTAACTAAAGAATGTTTATTAGAAATAATCGATTACGTAAATATGTGAGTGATAAACCTAATGATACTATTACAGACCCTGCAATTCGAAGACTCTTCGAAGGAAAAAATCTTGTATTTATTGCTTCATTAATGAAAGATGGCTCTCCACAGGTTACTCCCACATGGGTCGATATTGAAGACGGAACTATACTTGTTAATACTGCTGTCGGCAGAACGAAACAGAAGAATATTTCTCGTGATCAAAGAGTAGCATTGGCGGTAGTAGATCAAAATAATCAGTATAATATGGTTACTACAAGAGGAAAAGTAGTTGAACAAATTAAGGGCAAGGAAGCTGAAGATCACGCAGATAAACTGGCAAGAAAATATTTAGGGTTAGATAGATACCCACGAAGAGCTCCTGATGAACAGCGAATCTTACTAAAAATTAAACCTGAAAAAATATTTCATATGCATTAAGGTGATTTTCTCCATCCCGAAGTTCTTACAAAATATCATGAATTATTTATTTTACATTTTGTTGTTCAAGTGGCTGATTTTCGGTTTCTTCTAGTAGATTTGAACGTGCTAGAAATCTTCGCTTGTGTCGACCGGCATCAGCTACCATCAAATTCCATGTAAACTGTACACATATGGAACTGCACAAGTAATAAGAAGTCTTTTGATCTAAGGTCATGCGTATGTGAATGTTTACTGACATACCGCAAGTACCCAAAAAATGACTATGAAGATTTGAAATGCAAGTACTGTGTGAAGGTTATTGGATGGGGTAAATGTACATGCGA
>JBBRRH010000122.1:0-8960 GCA_038201105.1 Nitrososphaera sp.
ACTCTGATTGTTAAAGAGTATCACTTTACTGGGATAGATGAGTATTCTGCGGGCTTAAAGCACGCATATCCGGTCTATCTAGTAGCATCAAGGAGAGATCAGCAATGGAGAATAAAAAATGGTTACGCATCAATCGGTTCGACTATTTCGTACTCTCCCACAGTAACTGTACAAAAAACAAAGTCTACAAACATGATGTTAGTCGAAGATGAGCCTGATCTGGCCTATACTTACGAGAAGATGCTTAAAGAAGAAGGATGGAACGTCAATGTCTTCACAGACTCTGAGAAGGCATTGTCACATTTTGCCGCGCTCCAATCCTGCATATACGATCTAGTAATACTCGATATTCGTATGCCTAAACTCAACGGACTTCAGCTATTCTACCGACTCAGATCGATAGTCCCTGAAATAAAGATACAATTTATCACAGCTCTTGATGCGGTACAAGGTTTAACAAGTATTCTACCGGGAATGATTAGCGAGCATGTTATCAAGAAACCCGTTGAAACGAATGAATTCATATCTCAAATCCGAAAAATGCTGAATTCATAGTCCTGTCACCTTCAACTCATTTGGGTCAGGTTTGCTTATTGTTGGTGATAATGATCTCTCTCGGCGTAATTGGATCTATTAATAATCTGAGACTGCCCAGGGTTTATAGTAAGAAACATTCTACTCACACCTTAATTGTTTGATAAAATAGATGGCAAATAGTGAAGATCAGTAGTTTATATAATCGTATTTTGAAATATTTGTATGATAACAACTAATATCATGCCTTGGTGGCGAACGAAACAAACCGAATGGATAGGAATTTCATTCAGGTTATTTCCATCTTCGCCAATTGAAACAGCAGATATCACGGCGCAGATTGAAACTATCGACATAGACGGAAATTCAATTAAGAAAACGAATACCATCACTACTACTATGGATCCCCATACTATTTCTAAGGATATGAAAATACAATTCGATAATCCTATTCCCATCCGTCCGGACGACATAGTTAAATATTCTCTGACAGTAACGCCTACCAGAAGCGATGAAAAAGAGGAGCGAACCTCGGACATAGAGGCAATAGCATATGAGGATATGAGATCAAATCAGCTGGATACTAGCGATCAAGTGGACGAAAGACCCGTATAGTTAATCAAACCTCCTTTCAAGAAAACATGTGTGAGTATTTGCTCACACTATTTCGGCTCAAATTTAATTTGTTTCTTAGATTGACTTTTTCTAAAATTTAATTTCTGATTTAGATTAAGTCGTCTAATTATTGGGAGAAGTGATATATTAATGTTAAATGAACAAATCGATAATTCTTCCTTAATATTATTTGGAATACCACATAATTCACATCTACTACTGATAATTTTCTTTCCCATATTCGTGTATTTTGGAAATAGATTCCCTTCTCACTTCACCATTTGAGTTTGTCAGGCTGAATCCCTAACTACTGTTTTTAAAACTTCCGCACCTTTTGTCATTACGCGTGGAAGAGCCTGTGTATTCCGATCAATGAAGAATAAGCCAAACTTGCCTTCCGTTTTATACCCTTCATGCCATTCATAATTGTCCATTAGTGACCAATGAAGATATCCTATTACATCCAGGTTTTCATCTATGCAGCGCCTAATTTGCTCCACATGGTCTTTGATAAATTGAGCTCTTAAGCTGTCTGATTTATCGGCTATACCATTCTCTGTGATGAAGATAGGCTTTCCAAATTTTTTCAATGATGTCATTATCTGATATAATCCCTCTGGATAAATCTCCCAACCCAGATCATTTAACTTACCGTGAAAATCTCTTCTCTTGCTTAGATCGCTTATTGGTGCGCCTCCAATAAATTTCGCATTTGACATTGATAGTATTAAACTTTGGCGTACGTGCACTCTACGGTAATAATTAAGACCAATGAAGTCTGTTTTTTGTTTCCATTCATTATGTACGATGAAATCCTTACTATTTTTGTTATACCTTTCTAGAGTATTCATATAGTTCAGATCCTCCTCCCCATTCAATACGGCATTTAAAAAATAATCATTCATAAAATAAGAAAAGTTCTCCGCAGCATCTATGTTGGCTGATTTTGATTTCAACATTGACTTTTCTATAACTGGCTTAACAATTACCATTAGATGAGAGAATCCAACATTTTTAGTGATTCCATCGTTGTTTGCATCGCTATCATCTAGATCTGTGATTTTGTCGTAAGCCTGAATATGAGCTTCTATTAAATTGTGTAATACAGCTTTTGACCTCCTGCCATCTAGAAAGAAACCTGGTGGAGAGACTCCTGCAAGATATCCTCCACCAATAATTGTCGTAACTGGCTCGTTAATAGTTATCCAATAGTCCACTAGATCTTTGAATTCCGAAACAACCCTTTCAACAAAATTAACAAATTCATGAACAGTTTGTTCATTCTCCCAACCTCTAAGTGATCTCCAATATGGATCAGACGGTGGTGGATCGCAAAGCGGCAGATCTCTCAATGGCTTAGGTAGAAAGTGTTGATAAATTTTCTTCTTAAATTGAATTGGAGGTGTTAAGACCCATAGCGGCAATGTCAAATGATTGAGCGTTACTATTGGTTCTAAACCCTTATCTCGCATGGACAGGAGCATTTGTCTATAATTATCAATTACGTCCTGATCCCACCTCTTTCTTTCGGGTTGTATCCTAGCCCACTCTAAGCTTATTCTAAAGGCATTTAATCCAAGATGTCTGGCGTTCTCAAAATCATTTAGATAATAGTTGCTATCCCAGAATTTAACAGCATCTCCAGCAGGCTCTAATTCTATATGTCTGATATCTCTGTAGAATCTTGATGGGGTTGTCAAACTGGATATTCTTTTTCGGATAGGATCTGTAGTAGTGAAATAATGCCAATCATTATTTGTGATCCCTCCTTCTGTTTGATAAGATGATGTAGCTGCTCCCCACATGAATTTTCGTTGTCTAATGGAGGTCATTTCATATCGTTTTCAATGGATATCATAATGTCTAACTAAAGTCTCGTCGACATTATAATCGGGTAGCGGCCATCATAGCGCTAACATTATCACGTAAAGCTTCAACATTTGTCAATGGTAGTGATAATAAATTGACCATCCTAAGTGTGTCCTAGACCAGCTACTATCAGACCTAATGATTTTGCCAATGCTTACTTTCTATTTTAGAAACATTATTTTCTTTTTAAACATTTTCATATCGTCTAAATAGCCTTTTAAATAAACTGGGAATTGATCTCAATATGTCATCAACAGACATGGGCGATTCTATGCTAGAGTATATTGAAACACAAAGAGATGACAGGATTTGCTTAAAATTCAAGAAAATTTGTCCCCTCTCATCTGGAACTTTCAAAGAGCAGCAAAAATATCTTGATCCAGAAGGATTATCGCTAGTAGCTTTTCTCAGTCAGATTATAAAAATGTTAAAAGAAAACCGGTGGGCAGCTAAAAAAGAGCTCCCATGAAATACTATGTTATTCTATTTGCTGCTTCCTTTTGTTCCATCTATGATTAACTTCGCAATCTCATCTGGATGTGATACAAATGACGAATGACTGGCTGGAAATGAGATTATAGTAGCATTCATTTGTTTTGCGAACTGACGTTGAGCATCAGGAGGCATCATGAGGTCACTCAGAAATCTGATGCCATGTTGGCAATTGTTTCCAAGCTGGAGGACCAGATTTTACTGCGAAAATCGATGCGTTAAATGGCTTTGTACTACTAAGCATCTTAAATTAGTGCTGACATTAGTAACTTTACCAGAATTATATGTCAATATCCATACATATTCGTACGAATTCTGTAATTTACATACTTGAGCACGATAAAATAGTGAGTTGTGGACATGGTAGAAATTATTATCACCTATATTGTGCAGAAAGATTGAATATCATTTAAGTATAAACATACTTAATGATTTTATGGAATATGAACAATCACTTTTTATTTCTATGATTTCTAATGAGCTCTATCAACATACAATCTCAGGTGAAATGTGGATTGACAAAGAGTATGTGGGCGGTGCAAAATTCATATTCACGTTACCGATTAACGAAGGTAAATTGAAGGTGCTAGCAATAGACGATAATAAGGAAATAACTGATATGCTGTCACTATATTTTGAATCACAGGGTATAGAATTTACTGCTATAAATGAAGGGATGCGAGGGCTAGAAGCGATACAGAATGAAGATTCAAATCTCGTATTACTTGACCTTGCAATGCCTAATTTTAGTGGTCTAGATATTGTCGAGTATCTTAAAAAAGAGAACCTGGTCGAATCCAGAAATATTATAATATTTACTGCTTCATCGGTAAGCAATGAGCTTTTTGATGACTTAAAAAAAATTGGAGTAAAGGGCATATTGAAGAAACCTCTGGATATGAACGCTCTCGAAGAATTAATAGCAAAATTTAGATCTGAATGATATACTTGTAGCATCAGTTGAGTAGCGATAAACTAGTCTGGAATTGATTCCATAGTGATCTTGTGTCTGTTGATAACTCATTTGATTCTCGGCGGATTAAAACTAATAATATATCTTCAGTGCAAACATCACAGATCATTATGGTGGTCAACAAAGTACAGCACATCCTGCCAGATTCTGTAATACACATAGATTATTCTCAGAGAGAAACGATAACCATCCGTGGTTTAAAAGTTGTTTTGTCGGAAAGTAATATTCTCGCTTCTCCGTCCATAAAAACGCATGCAACCAGAGCATGTTTGGGCTCGTGAGCGTAGATTTAATTTATACTTTAGCAATCAAATATCCCGAAAGACGACAACTCTAGGGAAATAGGACTTGATCCCCATTTTTCTCAAATTGCGAATTTGGGCTGCACACTAGTGTATCATTTCGCAACAAACTTTATACTAGCAGCACCGCCTGCTATAGCTAATGGAATTGAGAATAATTGGGTACTCCTATAAAAGATCATGTCAGCAGTTATAATGCAGCAGCTTTCAGCTGTAATCAAAATTATGAGCGCATTTTTAACTATACTCTTAGAATTGGGTATGCCAGGTAGTTTGTAAAGTATCCAGGTAGTTTGTAAAGTATCCTGATACCCATTAGGAAGGCAGTAACGGTGGACCTTAGAGATGTGACAAAACCGGAGGAATGAGATAATACAGAACAACCATCGTGCTCATACGATCCCTGTGGCGTATTTTTCATTCTACCCAAAATTGTACAGAGCGTAAGAAAACCTGCAAGTGAAAAACCAAATATGAATCCGTATGAGTCCTGTCGGATTAAATCCTATCCAATAAACGGCAATAGTTTGACCAGTACTAGCCGAAAAAAAACACATCAATTCAAGTCCAAGTGCAGACAGAAACATTCTACCTAATTGATTTGACTTATAAGCAATTGTTGATGTAAATCGGCTAACAGCCAAATTCGGTAATATACTAATGGAATACTATGCTTTTAATCAGTGTTCCTTTAATATACTGCCACGAGTCGCAGAATGTACTTACGTAGTTATTCAATATTACATAATTCTAATTCATAGATCTTAGTGATGTTCGGTAAAACGGTACATACCACTAAGATGTCAAAACCTTAATTTTGACTAAAATGATATCTTCTTATTCATGCTTCATCTATCTAGCCTTTGGTTAGCTCCCCGAAAATTAGCCATATTCTCAGTTGCTTTTGGGGTCTGTCTTGTTATTCTTGCACCGTCTGGTTTTGTCAATGCCAATTACGAAGTTTCCAAGTTAAGTAATAGTCTTGGACACTCGTTGAATCAAAGAATAATAGAATCAAATGATTATACTTATTTTGTTTGGACTGAAACAGGAAACCATTCCAATGAGATAGGGAAGATATTCTTTAGAATGAGTACCGATAATGGAAATAGCCTTAGTGATACCTCAATTTTGAGCAATGTCACAGTGGATTCGAATCTTCCAGATATCTCAGCTACTGGCAATAATGTCTACGTAACATGGGAAGACGATTCGTCTGAAAATTCACGCATCTTCTTCAGGGGTAGTCATAATAACGGAAGGAGCTTTGATAATATATTGGATATCAGTAACGGTACCATTGGTTCGAGTCTTCAAAATGTCGTCTCTTATAAGAACTCCGTATACACTGTTTGGGTTGGCAGTAAACCAGAAGACCCAAAGAACTTTGAAATATTCTTAAGAAAGAGCGATGATTATGGTAGAAGCTTTGGACCTATTATCGACTTGAGTAAATCTGCGGGTGACTCGGTAGATCCTCACATCGTAGTACCGAGAAACGGGCATAATGTATATGTTACATACACTGATTGTGATGCAATACACGATGATCCTTTATGTGGGATCTATTTTATCAAGAGCAGCGATAGTGGATTCAGCTTTGGATCACCCACACTGATGAGCATTGTTTCTTCAACCAATCTGTATGGTCCATCTTTAGGACGTTCCCATCCTCCAATCACCTCATCTTTGTTGCCGGCATTTGGGATAAACACCCACAAACACATAGCTGACCACAATTCTATAATTCCTGTAATTACTACGTCCGAAGATGGAAAAAATGTCTATGTCTTATGGCAAGACGATATGACAAAAACAGGTGCGTCGGATATTTTCTTCAGAAAGAGTAATGACTATGGGAATACATTTGGTGATTCAATAAATCTCAGTAATACCCCCGGTGTCTCTCGACTCGCACAGATGGTCGCACTAGGAATCAATCTATATGTTGTCTGGTCTGATACGAACATGACATTTACTCAGTTTGATATATTTTTTACAAAGATCGGTGACCACGGAAACAACCTAGGAAAGATAATAAATCTTAGCAATTCAAGCAAAAACTCGGCTCCTTCTGATATAGGAGCTGTAAACAATACCAACAGAATATACGTTGCATGGACTGAAGGTACCGGTAATAAAAATAACATATTCATGACTACAAGTGTTGACGAAGGCATTACATTTGATAAACCCCTCAAATTGAATTACAACAATTCTTTTAACCCTGAATTGATCCATATATCGAACGAAAATCGCATGGGTTTATCATGGACCGAATATAGTGATCAAACCGAAGATATCTATTTTGCAAGCATACAGGACCTAATGTAGCAGTATCTTATTTGGGACTTGAATGTGGACGTTGAGAGCGTATCTCAATGAATGCAAGTCCAGTAATTGTCAGATCTAATCTTGATTGTTCAGCTGAAGACGAGTAAAACTGTGATTAATTAAATCAGTATCCGTGTGACCTCTGACATCGTCACACGCTGAAACATTCCACGCTTATAAGTGCATACTCCTTATTAATACTGGCAGTAGAAACTGAATAATCTGCAATGGTTGGAATTCCAAACAATAGATATGTCATTAGACTAGTAGTCAAGACTGGAAGAGTATGCAGCAAGTATAAAATGTATTGAGATCTAAAGTACTACGACTCGTGACTGCTGAGATATACAACTCAAGTTCTTCTCCGTACACATATAGGCAAGAAGGCAGACTCTAACTATGTAGACTGTGTAGTTTATTCTAGTAAAGCTCGAAACTTAATACTTTTTAAAATATTGGATTAAAATGAAACATCAATTTCGCCTTTCCTTATTGATGGCGGTATTTCTACTCTCTAGCGCATTTGTTTTGACACATGACAGGCGTTTTGTATCAGCGCAGCAAATTACAGCCCAAGAAACCGAAATCCCGCCAGCACAAACTCAGCTGCAAACGAATCAGATTACCAACCAAGATCCATTTCGGACGGGAGTAGTTAATGACATTACAGTTGTAAGGGACTCAGAAACTATCTTACTCAAAGGTCAAACAATTCCAGCTGGTGATTACATTCATCTATATGATGCAAGTCCATACAAGATAATCAACGGCCATCTTGCAACCAAAATTCCTTGTGATAAAAGTTTTCAGCCAAAATTGAATATACTGGTTGGTCAAGCCCCAAAAGTTCAGGTTATACAGCTTCACTTGATTGAGGAGATGTCTACTGCCGGCAAGTTGTGTATATATCATGCCTATCTTGAACCCAATTCCAGAGTTGCGCATACTGGCCCAGAGATAAAAATAGGAACAATTACCGACATCGCTATTCAGAATCCAACAAACAAAACTATCAAGTTTCCTCCAACAAGCACTATGGTGATAGGTGTAAATGAGATTGTGCCTGGTGCTGGAGAGATTGAGCATCAAGGCTAGAATGTCGCCGTGACTGGTTCTTATACCAATAAGTTTAGTTTGTGTAATTGCCAGTGACTCCTATCGTAACTCTAAATTTCGTCATAGCCTAAAATTTTCTGAGCAGGCTGTTAGATAACTTCGTATTACAAGAGATAGCCGTCTCTAACAAGTGAAAATTTTCTAGTTCAATAACTTTTCTCTATGACTATTGACACATATATGTGCAGTAACGTATCACAAATAGCTAAGGTAGACAATTATCTTAAAGAATGATAGAATGTAGGACTATTACAAATAATGACTTCGTATAAGTATAATGGAATTATTTTCTAGTATGAATTCAATTGAATTTAAAGGAAATATGTTCTGTATCTTGAATATTTGCTCGCAATTGATAATGTTCAATCATATCAGTCTCTTCTCAAATCACAACCTAATAACTAGGACAAGATTACATTGAAAAATGTAACTGTCAGCTATTCGCAGAGTATCCTTGGGTTGTTCCTTATTGCAATATTGTTCATCGCTTCATCAAGTATTGGATTGGCCTTCTCTGCGTCATCATCTGCTACCTCGAAAATAGAATCTTGTAATGAAACACAAATCCTTGGAGTATCAGCAAGCGCATCGGATACGAGCTTTCCTGCATCCGCGGTCTTGGATTTGAATCCACAGACGCTCTGGTCTACATACGGCAAGGGTGCCTGGTTGCAATTGGATCTTGGCAAGGTAAAGACTGTATGTAGTCTGGATATATCGTGGTA
>JBBRRH010000123.1:0-8870 GCA_038201105.1 Nitrososphaera sp.
ACTATCCCTAATTGCAGTCTGATGTAGTGATCCATCGACAAAGTTATCTACCTCTACGGATGCTGCGATTGACCCCAGCATTATAACCATGATATAGATCTTCTTTAGTCTCTGGATTTCTACTTCCTTTGGTATCAGAGCCGGCATTTGTGCCATATTAGTCGAGGTATGTTTCGTGGATGTACTAATTATACTGATGCCCTAGAAATGAATTCGATTTTTATCAAAACTAATAATATTATTGTTTTTGTAGTTACAATATTGCATAAATACAGCGCTCATTTCATATATTTTGTAACACACAAATGTATGGTGCTTCTGCTAAGCAAAGTTGATTATCAATATTTAGTTTGCTCAGATACCATTCAATATGAAGTTCCTTTCGTTGACATTGTCAACATCTGGACGTGTTTCACTATGTGATCGGTACGAAGATATCGGTATATACATGTAGAGTAAGTTCCAATCATTTGTGAACTGAATTTAAATAAATCATTAAAAATTAGTCCAATTGAAGAGACAATCATTTGGAAAAAATTAAAAAGTTAGAGAAAACTACTGTGGATGTTTGATCCAAGGGAGAAGGTTCAAGCCGCAGTCTCTCCATCGTCTTTCTTGGTCAGTAATGATAATTTTACTATATATTGCTAAATAGATTTTATAGGATATTTGTAATCGATGATCGGTGATGGATGATTAGTAACATAGTGCAAATCGTATTTGCAAACATCAATTACATGTACGATCCCGTGTGATAGAAACATTACATCAGAACGAATCATGATTAAAATTCCTCCTAAGCAAAATATCTATAATAATATGGGCAAATATTAAATTTTAAAATACTGCTACGAATATCCTATTTCAATTGGATGATAATAAACCGGTGACCTTTGAGCAGATATCACAATATCCACAATAGAAAGGCCGACTGCATTTTTGGTATGGATATAGTTACAGCCACATATAGTACACTGGTGTAAATATATTACACTGGTGTAAGCAGAGGGGCCATCAGATAATCATCTGTTGTGTGTAATTGGTCATCAGTAAGGAAGCCCACCCTGAATTAGCAGCAGACCGCAAAACTGCTCCGTATTTAGCGATAGATGTTACGTTGCCAATTTTATTCCGGAACATGTAACCGTAACAACGGCGCCATAAATTACACAATTCTCTTAATAGGGGTTAAGGATCTTTGATTTTTGTATGAAAAACTTCAAAAGTTTCATTTAGATGAATTTATTTTATGATATTAAGATATTTTTGATGGCGAATAAATTTTACATACACCCTAAACACAACTAATGTAGCTGATGTCACGCTAAAGTGTATATCTAAGCGGATGCATGATACAAAATTTACCTTATAATCTGCCTAGTCAGGAAGCTACCATCCAACGATCGATGGTCCATCCTTATTATAACGTGGACTTGTGTCAGACTTGGAACCCACACTGGTAAAGTAGCTCTATTGAGTGTGAATGTGGAAGAAGAATCCAATACCGGGAAGATATGAGATGAAGACAACCCAAAAACCCGACACGACGGTAACTATTTAAAGTTTCATTATCTATTTTCAAGACAGGGATGGTTATCTGTCATCATTACGGCATAATGCAACCATTCTGAAGACTTTATTTTACGTAGACAATGTTGTTCCCATCATCCGTTACTACTGGTTTCATTAATCAACCCATCATTTTGAACTGCAGGTGCCTTCAGATCATCAGCCCGGCTGCGGCCAGCTTGGTTGTTTGGTTGTAATTTATTGTCATCTTGTCCAGATTGTTGGCTTGGAGCGGTGACTGTTTGTTGGTTTGTCCGATCGGGTCTGATATCCATATTCCCTTTAACTATAACAGATACTTTTGCTCTATCTATTTTTCCGTTGCAGTCAGAGATTGTGTAAGTGAATGTGTCTACGCCTACAAAATTGGTTGCGGGCAAATAAGTGATAGTGCCATTCTCATTAATAGTAACTGTGCCTCCTCTGTTGGTATTAAGTAATGCAGAGGTTATAATCAGGTTATCGCCATCGGGGTCTTTATCATTCTTTAATACAGTTGCAAGTAGCGGCCTGTTCGCACCTACCGTATATCGATCATCTGATGCCACAGGTGCACGATTCTGTGTAGTGGAAATAGAAGGTCCTTCATTCAAATTGGTTTCAGGACTTTTGCTGTCTCTGGACTTGGATACTGAAGAGATAGATGTTAGTTGACTAGCAGAAGTTGAACTAGAACTAACGCTGGCGCCAGAGGGACTAGTTTTTCCAAAGATGTCAATCTCAGAAATTTGTGCAATACTATTGGTAGCACCTGGGGTACTTTGAGTTATTGTTATTCTGACATACTTGGCAGGAGTCTCTGTAAAACTATATTTTTGAGGAGATGTGGAAGTACCGCTGCTTTTTCCTGTAAATACATTTGAGAAGCTGCTGCCATCTGTGGAAGTTGATATGGCGAAGCTGTATTGGCGTGAACCTCCATCAGCCCAAGCAATATCAACACTGCATACAGAAGTCTGTGTTACCAATGTAGATTGGATCCATGGGTTGATGGCGTTATTGGACCACCACTTTGTGTTAAAGTTGTTATCTATAGCATTTGTCGGTACAAATGTAACTTGATTGCCGCTAGCTGTTGCGCTAGCGATAGGCAAATTGTTAGTGCAAGACGATGATGATGCAGCGGCAGTAGTAAATGACCAACTCTTTTCCGGAGTCAGAAAATTACCTGCGATGTCTTTCACTCCTGTCGTTACCCTAGCTGTGTATGATGTAGAAGGTGATAACGATGGTGTGGGATCAAATGTAGCAACCAAACCGTTCAATGACACTGCTCCGGCGATAGAAGTACCAGCACTATCCTTTAGCGTAAACGTAGAGGTACTTACTGTAGCGGGCTGTACTGCTTCGCTGAATGTAGCTGTAATAGAAGTAACTGCACCTCCTGTAGCGCCTCCAGATGGAGTAGTGCTTGTGATAGTAAGAGGTGTTGCGTCAGTAGCTGACTTTGTTATTGTAAATTGATCTTGTATCGGTTTGGAGCCGTCGTTTGGATAAAACTTACCTTCAACTTTTGTAGCATCATTGGTGAATAGTAAGTCCAACGCACCAAATAGTTCATCTTGCTGCTTGGCTGTAAAATACGCCTTCCCTGATAGGCCATGGAAGTTGATTCCTCCGGTTCCCACGATAGCGTAAATCTCACCTTCAGGATTATTATAGGTATTTAGATCTGTGCTAGTAATTTTCCTACAGATAAATAGCCTTTTTAATACGTCTCTTTATAAACAAACGATGTCTTTAGTCGTCCCCGACCTGCTTCTTGAAGGAAGGCCGTACCTGAATTTTATTAATTCCTTGAAGAGCGAAATGACAAAACGTGTATACAGAAAAGCACTTTTGCGGTACATGCAAAAGAATAAAGTCAACTCACTGGATGAGATGCTATCTTTACCAATACAGGACATTGAAAACAAGATAGTCGATTATCTTCTAGAGTTGAAGAAAAGGGACCTATCGTCCAGTTTCATAGGTCTTAATTTCAGTGCCTTGAAACACTTTTACTTTATGAATGATGTTCGGATTAACAAGGAGAAGATAAGCAAGTTCTTGGGTGAGTTCAAGAAAAAGAATACAGATCGTGCATATACCACGGCTGAAATAAGGGCGATCATGGACCAGTGCGATTTACGTATGAAAATGATCGTATCTGTATTATGTTCAACTTCAGCGAGAATTGGATCACTTGCAGCCCTGCGGCTCAAAAATTTGGAAAAGAAATAGGAGGCAGGTGTTTACAAGTTCACTATCTATGAAAACACTAACGACGAATCAATCTGTTTTTGTTCCCCAGAATGTGCCTCATACATCGATTCATACCTTGAATATCGTACTAGAGCAGGTGAACACTTAAACGGAGAGAGTTACTTTATAAGGGAACAATTTGATGCCAATGATATCGAACAGGTAAGAAGACATGGGAGAGGCATAGCCACCGATACAATTTCAAATATATTACATTCACTTGTGGTGAAATCCGGCATAAGAAAGATAAACCATAACTTTACAGGCAGGGAGAGGACGCCAGTCCCCTTAAACCACGGATATAGAAAGTGGTGGATGGGAGAGGCCGTAAACGCAAAGATGCAGCCCGAGAGAAGGGAAATGCTCTTAAATCATAGGATCGGTTTAGCCTCCGCATACTATCGGCCCACTGAGTCAGAGATGTTAGCAGAATACATGCGTGCTATAGATAATGACTATTTCATAATTAGTGAAGAGAAGAAACTAAAGCGGAGGGTAGAGGTGTTAACTATAGAGAAATCAAAAGTAGATCTTGCCTTGTCTCAAATAGAAGATATGAAGAAAAGAATAGGATTAACCTAGTTGCTGGGGACTTTTCTTTCTATGTTTTGTAAGGTCCTTGTAAATATCCGGACAACAACTTTCTAACATCTTAAGACACTCATCTATCTGTGATTGTTCCATTTCCTTTACAGGATTCTCGTACGACTTACTTGGAATCGATTTATCTCCCCGCATCTTCTCGGCTAGCCGCCAATTAAAAAATATGGTAAACGATTCAAACATTGAACTTAGTGGTATGCTATTCTGTGCCCAGTACTCGACAAGGTCGTCTCTATCTCGCATAATCATTTTTTTATCTGCAAACGGTCGGGATGCTTCGATAAAGTTGAACATGATAATTGCACCAAACCTTATGATCATATCTAACATTGACTTGTCATTATATCGAAAGTGCTTGTTCAGAATTACATCGTTGTAAACATTGACACCGAACCCTTTCGGATCTAGATACCTAGTTTCATAACGTGACTGTTCATCTACACTATAATACAATCCGTTTGGTATTATCCTATTATCTTTCTCTATGCACCTTTGAATAGTCCTCAAGGGTATTGGCTCATCCCAATTATTTTTAACGAAATCATCTCTATCCTTTTTCGTCAAATCATAGTATGGGCTCTCATACCTTCTATCGCCCTCATCTTTTAACACTTCATTTTGTAGATCAATAATAGAGTCTATCCATTGCTTGATCTCCTTTGTTTTTGCTTTATTGTGAAGCGTAATAATTGCATTATACACTCGCTGACAATTCTGTTGACTTTCTTTAATTCTCCTATCGTTTAGATGCTTGTTACCCTTTCTTTTTTGTCGCATTTGCTTATAAATACGTCACACTGTTGCGCATTTAAATATTGTTAATCACACTCTTAGTTCTAATGAGTTCAGCGAATTCAGCAATTGTTACTATGACATTGCCAAAACAAATGCTTACCAAAATAGACCAATCCAGGGGTGGTGTAAGCAGATCGCGCTATATTCTCCGATTAGTTGAAAAAGCGTATGGCGTGGGTGTGGAGAGCCAACGCAAATAGATAGAAATGTCATCTCAAACTGAGAAATTACTTTCTCATATTCATGAGTACCAACTACTTTTAGGATTTCTTCATAATAAACATCCAGATGTTTTAAAAGAATGGAGTAATGGCGCCGACAACGCCACCACCGATATCACCAGAGGTCCAACTACAGATGACACAAGAGATAACGTCTAAACAGAATATAAGTATTTTTTTTCCAGATGTTTTGAAACATATTTGGAAGGAAGATAAAGAGCGCAACTGGTCCGTTTATTCCGTCGAACAATCTCGTTACTTCTGGGATAGAAGGGAAACTCCAAAATGAGTCCAAAAGAGATCAAGTCCTTTGTAAAGGAACTTTCCGAAGAGATGGCGGCCACACAACGAGCCATTGCTTTATCGAATAGGAAGTTATCCACGCTAGAAGCGAAGGTAGACAGGATCCTAAACCAACATGAAAAACGTTATGTGGAGGTTGGCTATCGTGGCTGAAATTAATGATGAGAAGGATGCTGCTTTCACTGCAATAAAAGATAGTTAACCGCCCGAGTTTGAAGATCCTACCGAGGAACAACAAGAAGTGGTGGACGACTTAGATAAAGAGTTACGCGACCAATATGGATTTGATCCTAAATCAAAACCATCTGAAGAAGAGAAAGATGAGGAAGGAAATGGTCGTGGACCTACTAAAGCCGCATTAGCATTAGCTGCAGTAAGAACTAATTATAACAGACTATTTCTAGACGAATACCAAGTTCCTCATGCTGCAGTAACCATCAACGGTCATTTGGAGATAATCCCCCTCAGGAGTAAACGGTTCAGGAGTTGGATCGCTGGAACGGTGTACAGGGAATCACAGACAGTTATGGACAGTCAGACGATTAAAGACATTATCGGTGTTCTAAGTGCTGAGGCTGAACCCCAAATTCCAAATATGCCAAGTTATTCTTAGACTATAGACATGGTTTGGATAGAATCTATGATAGAGAATTCATTGAAAAGAAGAAATCAGACCCAGAGTTTGAACGTGAATACAATCTAAAATATCTCGGAAAGGTAGGAAATGTGTTCTCTAGTTTGGTAATAGATAAGGCCATAGAGTTAGGAGAACCGTTTAGTACAGATAATCTGGAAATATCACAACATACCATCAAAAGCGTTGGCGTAGACTTTGGCTTTGGTAGTTCAAAGACTGCTATAGTTATGACAGAGATTCTACCAGAGCAAGAGAAGATAAGGGTTGTATTCAGTGAAGAATATGATCATGCTAATCCCCAGGATATCGTTGACACGTGCTTTAACCTATACAGAAAATATGATAATACCTGGTTCTGGGTTGATGGAGCGAATAGAGGGAGTGTTATTCAAATGAAGGTCGCCTTTAACGAAGAGACTGACTATGAGAAGTTTACCCAAAGTCCTAATACAGTCAGGGTTATCCCTACAAACTTTAACAAGGAACACAAGAACATGCTATCACACCTTTATTCCCTGATGAATAAAGAGTATCTTGCAATACCCAAAAGGTTTGATAAATTAATAATTGCATTAAGGACGGCTCAAGCAACTGATCTAAGTTTAGATAAGGATTCTACCTCATACGACGATACACTTGATAGTCTAAGGTTAGCATTGCGCTGTTATAGGATGAAATGATTAGACTACAATGGATCACTAGAGGAATAAGATACCAACTCAGCACCGCTTCTTAACTCCCTCTGCAAGTCATCGTCTTTGATATCATCTCTTGTCTTTAGCCTGGGGTTGTTCCCTCTTCCTCCTTTACCTTTCTTTCTCTTTTCAATACCCACTACCTTACCCTTACCAACGTTGGCCGTAACTACAGGTTCAAGTAATGGCTCCACTTTAGTCTCATGCTTGGCATAAAGACCACCGCAGTTCCTACACTCTAGCCAATGATCATAATCATGCGGCTTTGGAATAGGTTTCCCTGTTGCTTCATCTAGCGGCATAATCTTTGGTCCTAATCGTGCCTCTACTCCAAACAACTCCAAACAACGATGACAGTATCGTATCTTCTTTTCCTCGTCTTGAATAGTAGAATGAAGTGCCATAACTCCACCCCGTCTTATAGTCATAACAATAGTTTATTAGAGAAACTGATATTAGTTTCCCCACTAACCTAAAGGATATGGGAGATCAAGTATCCTCAATTAGTCCACCGCCGAGCAAGCCAAGACCTGCACCTAAATTCATTTTCGTAGACAAGAATAGTGTTATCGATACATACAATTCATTCGATAAAGAAGGATTTGAAAGACAGAATCATAAAGATGACTTCGAGTATGACTTTCAAAAAGAGTTCCTGAGCATGGTAGATGTCAGTAAAGGACCTATTCAAGTCAGGGTAGAAAGTGCTGTGAGAATAATGGCACCTGACTACAGCACAGAGAAAAGAGAGAAAAAAGAATATCTTTACTATACTTGTGATTGGGAAGCAAGAGACTGGTTAAACAACATTATCAGATCTCAAACGCATACAGAAGGGAGGCATACACAACAGACCAAACGGATAACAACGACATTCAATCCACAAACAGGGGAAGAAATAGTCCAATACGTAAAAGGCCAACCACAAGACGTCTATACCATTCCATGGGATAAGAAGAAAGCAGAAGAATTATTGTTTGGTGCTAAAACATTCGGTCACGATTCATTAAACATAACCAACACTGATGAGGTTCAGTATACTGCCAAGTTCCCTAATGGAAATCCACCAAGAACAGCATTTTCCCTCGAGGACTTCGTTAACCTATCCTACAAAGAACTATCTGAGAAATCTAAAGCTGTAGAGTCCGTATATTGCAGACCTGGAAAGAAGAGCAAACCCATACAAATAGACTTTCTAAACTAAAATAAGCCGTTAAAGTGCGGCAATGTCTTTTCCTTATTCTTTTTGAACTTACTCAAGAAAGAAAGTCATTAATGACTTGTGCGTGATTTATCCAAGGTATAGACGCAGCCTTAGATTGTCTAACTGTTTGTTCAATAGTTTTTGCAGATAATCCGTCCTGTGCCAATAGCGATCTGAAATCTTTCATTGACATTGTTACCATCTCCTCAGTTACTGCCGCTGCTTTACTTTTTGTTGTAGTTGTATTACGACATCTTGAAAGTGTATCGAACATCTCTTGAATATACTTGTCCATTTGTTTACTAAAGAAACTATAATACTCGGTACCTTTTAAACTTCTTGTAGAGTACTAAAATGTTAAGGATGCGGGACAACGCTACAGTAAAAGAACTCAATATTCCTAAGGATAAACTAGAAGTGCTGCAAAAGATAGTATCTTCTAATAACATCAAGGAAGAGACGAAACACAGGATGATAAGGAAGTTATCAGAAGGTTCAGCGTGCTGTATATGCCGGGGTATTCCTTCAATGGAAGTAATCTATCATCTAGAAGGGGCTACAAAAATGGAGCGTTATTGCAGCGATTGTATAAAGAAAGT
>JBBRRH010000124.1:0-8859 GCA_038201105.1 Nitrososphaera sp.
AATGCTTCCTCCGTGTGCTTCAATGATACTTTTGGAGATAAACAATCCCAAGCCTGTTCCGGTTATTGATTTTGTGACAAACTTGGTGAACAGTCTAGGTATGATTTCTGGATCTATACCTTGTCCAGTATCTCTTATACTCACGACAATGTCATTAGCTTTGTCTTTTGTAACTGCGACTGAGACGTTTCCGCTTTTGGTAAATCTAATAGCATTGGTTATGAGGTTGGTTACTACTTGGGCTATTCGTGACTTGTCTGCTTCAACAAATGTTTCGTTACTTTCTGGTTCAAGGGTCAACTCAAGATCTGTAGGGCTACGTTTAACTACCTCTCTGCAGTCTGTCATAATTCGAGTCAATATTTCGTCAAGGCTAAAATTTTCCTTAGTTAGACGAAAGGTCTGACTCTCGATTCGGGTTACGTCTAGTATGTTTTCTGCAAGCTGTCGCAGACGTTCCGCGTTCCGAATGATAATATTCAGCATTTCTTGGCCTTCCGAGCTAGTCACGTCGGAACGGAGGGCTTCAGTCAAGCTAAGTATGGGCTGGATTGGTGTCCGCAATTCATGGGCAGCGACATTGATAAATTCTTTCTGCATCCTGTCATGAACTTTCAACCGATCCATTAGGTCGGTCTGCGACCAGAGATTCTCAAACATGGCAACATAAGACAGTACGCCAGCCTTGCTGTTCGAATATGTGGATAAGCCGACTCCATCAGAGAAATTGTCTTTAGAATCGTCTTTAAGTTCCATTACTAGCGAAATTCTTTTATCAACTATCAGAACGGTGGCTCTACCAGAGATGGTTTCAATAAACCTTATACCGATCTCTTTGATTTCATCTTTTATCAAATCCGCCAAGGCTGCAATAGGCGAGGAATCAAATGGCGCCATTATCCTAACACTGACATGGCGACCTTCTGCTGCAGCCCTTAGTCGATTCAGTATTCCCAATTTTTCTTGGCGGGCTATTGCACCAATAGTTGGAAAAATTAACAGGATATCATCTTTCGCTGTATCTAAGGTATGGAAGTATAATTCTAATGCCCTTGAGGGGTTTTGTATAACCTCAATTTCATTTTCGCTGCCTTCTTCCAAATCCTTAATTTTCAGCTTCGCATCAATACCTTCCTTCCATAATTGCTCGAAAGCAGAAGCAAATTGCTTGACATATACAGGTTCATTACTTGTTAATAAGCTATGAATCATTTTTCTCCCTTTAATATCTTCCAAATTAGCTTGAACCTCTCTATCAGTAACAACAAAACTTAGTGGCAGAAGATTTCTCACATGTCTTACTTGGACGCCTGCTTTTACAAAGTGCTTGACAAGCTCTAAAATATCCTTGTCAAGAGTAACAATCAATTTGATACCCTTGTGTTTACCCTTGCTTTGTTGGTCCAATACTTCTTTGTACAGATCAAAAAAGTTGTCATAAATTAATTCTAAAAGACCTGGTTGATAACATGCTATTATCTCATTTGAGTTCAAAATTTCGGTTTTTATCTTATCTGCTATCTTATCGGGATTTTCTATTATCCTAGTTTCAACAGGAGGTGTACCTTGTTCGATCATCGCAATCTGCTTTTCCGCATCTATTCCATTATTCCATAAATTTTCAAAAATGTAATTCTGTTGCTCTACCATCTCCTTATTGTTACTGTAAATTAAATGAGATAAAAATTGTTTACCGGTAGCCTCACCCATATACCCATTTTCACTTACCACAAAATTGCCTATCAGTCTTTCAAGATGTCGTACTTGACCGAAGTTCATAATTTCTTTACAATATTCCAAATTGTCTTTTGTAATTTCGGTGAGATATCTTATACTAAGGCCTCTGTCTCTAGCATCAAGATATCCTTTTCTTATTCGTTCCGACATGGAAAAATGAGGTACATTGGATTCTAGGCATAAATCCCATTTCTTTTCACTGTTGTATTGCCATTCCACAATAGCTTTTGTTACTTGTTCCTCTCCATAAACAACTTCTGTTGTTTCATTCGGAAGCCCCCTTTCTATCTGTTCAATTCTTCGGAGAGCAGGGACTGACTTTCCCCATAATATGTCAAAGACAAATTGCTGCTGTTCTACTATAGTCTTAGCGTTGCTGTAGATGAGCTGGGGAACGGGAGAAGTATCTTGCATTACTACTGATCCAATGTATTCGCCATCACTGACGCTGAAATTACTTCTAACCCCTTCTAAGTGCCTGATCTCGGCTATCTTCGCTAGCTTTTTGAAGTAATGCAGATTGGTATCATTTATTTCAGTGAGGAATTTGATTTTTACACCTCTATCTGTCGCCTTTATGAGTCCATCCTTATAGTCTTCTAAGCCTATTGTAACTGAAGGGTGACTAACTTCTGTGCAGCAAGAAATGATCTTTGTTGCTTTCGACAGAAATTTTTGTATTGTTGTGGTTGTCCTTTCGAGCCCCTGAATAATCTGAGTGGATTCTTTGTGTTCTGGTTTATTCATATTTTTAATGACCTTGAGGGGTATTGCCCAGCTGGTTTTCTTTATCACATTGGTTCATTTTTTTCTCTGCCCCGCGAAATCATGTATCAGGTACTTTTAATATAAAATCTATCTTCTTTAAAAGCTCTGCATTTGAGATAGGTTTTATTATGAACAATTCCTTGTCTAAAGCGGTGAATTTTTCTTTTCTGAAATTTTCATAATATAGCTCGCTTGCAGTTAAGAAGCATATTTTTGCCTTTTTATCGACCTTTTTGATTTCCCGGTACAGCTCAAATCCATCCATCTGCGGCATCTTTACGTCTAATATTATCAGGCCATAAAATCCAGGTTTTAATTTCTCTAAGGCAATGAATGGATTCTCAAAAGTATCTACGTCATAACCTCCTCGCTTTAAGACTACACTCAATGCCGCATTTATGTCAGGCTCGTCATCTACAAGCATTATTCGACCGTTGATTGCTGTATTTGTACTGCTATCTTTGTCTTTCATGACCGATCCTTAACCTGTCTTGATGCCCCTCCGGTTACGTCACCTAGGTTATGGTTTATAGCAGATATGAAAAAATCTCTGTCTACAGGTTTCTTAAGAATCTGTTCAAGCTGTATCCCAGGAAGTATACTTACTAACTCTTCCGAAGAATCAAGGGCACTAACGAATAGTACTTTGATACTTTTGTTTATGGCTTTCAATCGGAAATAGAGCTGCAACCCATTCAGGCCCGGCATGCGGATGTCTAATATAATCAGATGATAATAATCAGTATCTGCCTGCGCAAAACGTTTTAGCGCCTCTGTTGCATCTTTGAACTTGTCCACCATTATATTTTGCGAAACCAATAAAGCTTCAAAAGTTGAAAGTATATCTTGATCATCATCAACGATCATTACTCTATGGGCCCCAAATCTTTGACCTACAGCTTTTGACCTTAAATCGGTAACAGCTGAGTTTGAGTATATGGAGTTTGTACCTACTGGCCCTAGTTCAGGAATTTGCATGAAGTCACCTATAGCAGGTTTTTCATACTTACTGGTTACAGAGTACAATGGATAGGCTTCCCTAATTCCAAGAGAGTAGAATCCCGCCTGTTTAAAATAATAGTCTTTTTTAAGAAGAGGGATGGCTTTTAGGACCAAGTACAAGTCACCACCTATAACCATACTATTTGGTTTTGCGTAACGGTTTATTTTTGCACAGAGGTTAACTGTGGTACCAAATAAATCATCCATTTCTGAAGTGTAGGATCGGGCCACGTGTACTTTACCATAATCTGCACTAATCCTATATTTCAAAGCTGGCAATGTTTCCTCATACAACTTATCGTCTATGACATAGCTAGCAGCTATCATAGTCAGACAGCATTCAAGAACATTCCTGAATGCGCATTCGTTAGACGAATCGCATGTATTTGGAAAGTAGTATATCACACTGTCTCCTGTATTTTTTATTACCTTTCCTTCAAAATTTCTGGCTATAGTTGCCATGGTATTTATGAATATTCCATAGTACTTTTTGACGTCATCGGAACTGGTCATTTTGGCAGTAATAGAAGTCGAGTTTACCATGTCAATTATGCAGACACAATAATTCTCCGAGCGATCTGAAAATTTTATTTCCTCATCCGGTGTAGAGTTCAAATTAAATCAGTCTCCTGATCTTCCAAACTGTGAAATTTGATTTTACCACCAAGCCTAGGCAAAAAGACATGATCTGTTCTAAATCTGTTGTCCCTTTTTCGCTACGGCACCTTCGTGCCCCTCGTATAAACCTGCTTCCTGCCAATGTTTATCATTTGTCCTTTACATATCTGCATTATAGAGTATAGTAAAGACGGGATTGTAAAGATAGATGAAACTTATGATATATAAGCTGGAGATCTTAGGTCTGGGAGAATATGCTACTTGCTGTTACTCGAACTTACGTGATTTGTTTTAATGGGAAAGCGGGAGCTTGAATGTGAAACATGCACCTATACCATCAGCATTGTTTTCAGCCCATATGTGTCCCTCGTGGGCCTCAACAATGCCTTTAGATATAAAAAGGCCCAATCCCGTTCCTGTCTCTGATTTTGTACCGAATTTTGAAAATAATTTATCCATCATTTGTGGATCGATTCCAACACCAGTGTCCCTTACCCGTATTATTACGAATTGATCGTTTGCTCGAGGGCCGTCTCTAGAACGCTCTATAAATACATCTACCTTTCCTTCGGATGTGTATTTGATTGAATTGTTTAGGAGGTTGGTCATAACTTGACTTAGGCGTTGACGATCTCCCCTAACAAAGTTAGTTTCGTCTTCAGAGAAATGACAATTTATTTTTACTTTATTATTATTATCAAGACTGCCTTCGGTATCCTGTATGGAACTAAGTACAATTTCATTAAAGTTGATTTGCTCTAATTTTAATTGTAACGAACGTCTTTCGATTTTTGTAATATCTAGTATGTTTTCGGTAAGCTGCTGTAGACGAATAGCATTCCTAACTATAATCTCAAGGTATTCCTTTCTCTGGTTTGCATCTAATACAGAGTCTTGAGAAAGCAAATGTTGCGAGAGTGCGAGTATCGGTTGAATTGGAGTTCTCAATTCGTGGGCAGCCAAGCTAATGAATTCATTTTGCAGCCTATCGTGGGTTTTCACTTTTTTGTATAACTCGCTCTGTTTCCACAATCTCTCAAAAAACGAAGCATATGTGTTAACCATTGCCTCGCCGTTGGAATATGTTGCTGGGCCGATAGCCTCCAAAGAACTTTCCTTTGCGTCGTCATTGAGCTCGACTACGAGTGAAAACCTCCTGTCTACTATTAAGATAGACACTCTTGTTCGCGATCCCTCTTCTATGTCTCTAATTTCAAACCCTCTCTCTTTTTTCAGGTTTTGTTCAAGCTGCCTTATTTTGTCATCAAATGGAGTCAGAATCCTTACCTGTATTCCTTGCGACTTTGAAACTTCTTCGGCCAAAGAAAGAGAACCAGCACGCTGCTGTCTGTGGAATCCATTTGAAGTTGAAAATAATCCCAGGATCTCTTTCTTCGCAGACTTTAGTAGATCCATTGTAAGTGCCTGAATATCTTCTGCCTCACTTATTGTCTCTATAAATTTGGACATACTCTTGCCTTCCAAGAATAAGGTTTTACGGAGATATTCATCATGTCCTCCTAGATTCTTCCATCTTAATTCAAAATTGAATAGACTTGCTCCAAAAGATCCTTTTCGCTTACCGGCTTCTGAATGAAATGTCTTTCACCCATTTTTGGGAACACATTCTTTTTTAGGTCATCATAATCGTCTAATTCTTTCAGCGCGGTAAGGAAAAGAGCTTTGAAATTTGCGTCATTTGATTTGAATTTACCATATAATTCAAATCCGCTTATCTCGGGCATTTTGATATCTAATATTATCAGGTCATACAGTCCTGGTTTGAAATTCTTTAGAGCTGTTTCGGGATCTGCAAAGGAATCTACAGTAAATTCGTATCTTTCCAAAATAATCTTCAAAGTGAGCCCTATATCAGGCTCGTCGTCTACTACTAGTATCCTTTTCTTTATATCGCTCATCTAAGGCAAGCTTTGTGATAGGTCGCACTTTTATCTTTATAAAATCAAGTTATGATTTCTAAAAACTATTGTTTAGGGTTTTTGGTATTTATTCAATTCAAACTGACAATAGCCGAATTTTTTAAGAAGACATACAGCAATCGGAACTGCGAACATTCAGTCTGTTGCATGCCTCTTCGTTTATATTTTTGTACAAGAAACCTCTGAATTTGGTGTTCCATTTCCTAACTTCAATCGTCTTCTTCCCAGAAACTAGAAGTTCTGCATAAGATTGTTTGAGTGATAGACATTTCACTATGATAATATTGTTCACACGTGTTTTATTTCTATCTCAGATTAGCCTGCTGCTGTAGAATCTGTACTTAGGTGTGAAGTATGTGAGATGTAAATTAGTATTTTTCATAAAGATTCTAAGCGGCATTAGATTTGGCCGAGCCTATCATTTGAAAGTTAAGTGAGATAAGCAATATTGTAGAATAACCTTTGAGCATAGAGTGAAGGGATACCAAAAACTTACACTGATTACCGCAATACTCGGATTAGTTGTTCTAGTACCTATCATAGTTGGTTACGTGTATTTCAATAGTCTAATCGGGTTTCCCATATTAGGGCTTTTTCTTGGTGGAATTTTACTTCACGTGTTTGTTCTACTTCTTGTTAATGCTGCCAGTCTCTATGTTGCCTTTAGAATAAAGAATACGAAGATGGCAGGTATCTTGTTGATAGTATGCGGAGTTGTCATACTGGCAGCGGCTACTTACTTCGGAATTCCATCCTTTATTTTATTTTGTATTGCTGGAGTACTTGCCTTAAAAGAGAAACAGACATTTCTACCATGATCCAGAATATGCCGAGCAGGTAGTAATATCCAAAAGAACGGTCAAGGTGGGTGATCTTATCGTTCGTAAAAGAAAAGTGACTGAAAAGAACAAAGCAACTGTAGATCTGATAACAGAGCATTTGACAATTGAAAATCCAACTGGAGCTTCAACGTCTGAAACCGATGTAAAATAACTTTGCTTACATTAAGAGAGCATATCATTTGCTCGTGATATTAATGCTCTCCTACATGGGATTGTTATTCTACATATCTTATATCGAGTGCTATTTTCCATTTATAAATGGGTATTTTCCATTCATAGATGGAATATACAACTCTAACTGTCATAACTCAGTATTGATAAGCCATGTGTGAGTTAGACGATATTTGATTATTACGGGTAAAAACAATGAGGAAAATCGATAAGAGAATTAAATTTACAGAACAAAATAAAAATCCACGTGAAGTTTGGCCGCGTGCTAATCGTTTCTATTATACAGAAATTATTCCATTGCTATATTACATAGATGCAACAGGTATTAGTCTAGTTCACCTGTTCAACAATACGTTTAAAAAATACCTCATTACTTCATGTGTCGGTTTAATCGATTATTATATAACTCTAAAAATAAGCAAGTACATTGACGAAGAAAATATCAATATTGCTTCGTTGGAATTGAAAAGAAAATATGAAAAAATGTTGTTAGACTATCCCGATATGACAAGAGGGCAATGCGTTGTAGTTCAAAATGATTTTACAAACTCACATAATATTAATAAAATTGCAACACTCGTTCTAAGACAAGATAAGGAATTTAATAATATTAGTATGGATTTTTTTGATGCAGTCAAGAAAATCGATTGGTACGATCCTTACAAATACGTCAAAGATTTTGATAATGCCGAAATTACTGAGGCTGTTAAACCACTAACTGAAAATTGGGATAATTTTCTTTATATGTTTGAACTAAGACATAAAATAATACATGAAATGAATGAGGATTTTATTCCAATTGGTAAACTCGCTTCTATGTGTGATAGTACAATGAATTTTATAGATGCTGCCGATTTTATCCTCTCACAAAAGAATCGAAAAGACGTACTCGAAAGATTAGAAAGTAAAATAACACTTAGGGATTTAAATGCAAGAATCGACAAAGCAATGGATATAGCAATTGCAAAAGGAATAATTCCGCCCGAATATGATATTGAGGCGTATTATAAACATAGAGGATTTGATCAGGATGGTAATCCAGTAATCTAGGGTTAATAATTTAGAATTAAAGCTTGTTTAGCTGTATAAAATTAAAGTAATTAGTAATTATAAATTTATTATGTGACAATCACCATTGTTCGGAATTATCAGATCTTTAATCGCTGTTAATATCATGAATCGGCAAATTCCAACAATTTTTATTTAAAATTACGAGTATCTCTCTATTATCCTTTAGATGTTCAGATCTTGTGTATAGGCGCGAGTTAATAGAAAACATTGTATATAATAATGAAGGTGGAATTGGTGACAGAATAGAAAGGTGAATAATTTGGAATTTGATAGTCAGAAATAAACTAGAGTCGAATTTTATTTTTATTTATTTTGACCTCTTGCAGCCAAGTCAAGCCCTACTAACCATTTTGCTTGCATCAATATTCTATTCTAATTCATTCTGGGTTATTTTTAGGGTCCATTCTGCCCCTCATTCCATCGAATCCTCAAAATTTACATAATATTACAAAATATTTGCATCATAAATTGTTATTGACTGGAATTAATTAAATTTAAGATTAATCACCTAATAATATAATTCATTAGTCTCCTCTTCGTATGGTATATACATAAATTGACACAGCTCCTAGTATCCAAACTTGGAAGAAAGGGCAAACACGCAGATTCCACCGAAAAACGTAGAATAGTTTGGGAGAATGTAATATGGCCTTTAATTCTTGCTCTTAACCGATCTTACTTTACCTTACAGGAATATCAAAACAGGAGAG
>JBBRRH010000125.1:0-8613 GCA_038201105.1 Nitrososphaera sp.
ATCCCTAGTTGTATCGCAACTTCTCGGAATTGATTAGTATCAAAGAGTGTCTGATTTACCCTGTTGAATTCAATAGGATTCAAATAAAGCATCGCAGCTATCTCTAATTCTTTTGTTGACTCTGGCTGTATTGAAGTTCTAACCCTTTCAGATGAAACAGCCCAAGAAACCTTGTCTTTCTTATTATCTTTTGCGATGTACCCTTCACAAAATTCAGCAGATAGCTTCCCGTTATTTTTTATCGCCACTCTATTTAGCAAGTATGGTATTTTATAGCCTCTTCCGTCCGGATGAACTACTGGTGAATTTGTATCTGCGATAAAACAATGAATTAAAGTCGGATTGATCCCCCTGATATGGTTTAGGTCTAGCTTCGCTTTGCTAGACCTTTTTCCGACAATCTGAATAACCTTTGAGCCAGCGTTGACTGCGAATCCAGCAGCGGTAACTGCAGCAGAGAAGGGATTGAACATATGATGACATTAAAATCCGAGGATTAATTTTACCTTATCTATACTGAGACTTCAAAAACCGTTGACTCGAGTACGAGATCATTACTAGAATTGATCTAGGTATGTTAAAAATTCGGATTTTTTCTACAGTTCTAATTCATTAAGTATTTTTTCCTTTAGTAACAACAATATTACAGGCATATTTGCGTTATTCTAAAGTGAGTATAGAGTAAATTCTAGGCGAGGACGCAGGTCTATCCGGCTCAAACAATCGTGAAAGCAATGATCTACAAACATCAAATACTGAAGCAAATGATATAACTGATATTGTGCAATGGAGTTGTCATTGGATTCAAACAGCAATGGCAACAAGATTTGTAAGTAGTACTAATAGCTTTAAATCCCAATAGCTTCGCTTCTAACTATTTATTACTTTGGTGAATGAATTTGGGGGCAAATCAACATTTGCAAAACTTACTGGGTCAATTATCTTCGCAAGTATAGATAATCCTGTAACTATTCTTGGTCCTGGCTTGCTGAAATACGCATTTGCATTTACGGCATAAACTTCATTCCTTTGTACAGCTTCTAAGGAGTTCCATTTAGAAAGATTATCTAGTAACTTTGCCTCTCTTAAGGTTCTATCTACGTCAAACCCACAGGGCATCAGAATTATTTTATCCGGATTAAATTCGACAATTTGCTCCAGGGAGATACGACGGGATGGTTGTCCTCTAGTGCTTAATCCGTTATAACCCCCTGCGATATCTACCATCTGTGGAATCCAATGTCCGGCACTGAAGAAAGGATCAATCCATTCTATGCAAACAATATTTGGGTCGTCTCTTTTTTTGGTATTTGCAAAATCATTGCTTTTGGTCCTTCTTTCTCCTACTCTCCTCTTTATGTCATTTATTCCATTCAGCAATGATTCTATTACTTTAGTACCTTCATCCAATCTCCCAACTCTTTTTGCTACATCCATTATACTTGTCAAGATATCATCCAGATCATGAGGATCAAGAACCAGTACATCTGGATCATATCCTAATACAGATTTTGCACGATCTATTTCTTTGGTAAATGGTGCACATACTTCACAAACACCTTGGGCAATAATGAGATCTGGTCTTGATTCTTTTAATTCTTTTTCATCTACAGTGTAAATATCTCCCCCCGTCTCCATTAATCCCACTATTGCATTATCGATTTCTCTGCTAGTCATATTGGCAGGATCTAATGCAGAGTTTATAACCCGCGGTTTGCTCCTAGCGTCATCAGGGTAGTTACATTCATGTGTTACTCCTGTTATTTGATCTCCTGCACCAACCTCGTATAGTATTTCGGTGGAACTTGGTAAAAATGAAGCTATCCTACACCTTTTTTCTCCGCTCAACTTTGCTCCTAATGACACAGGACAACTAAGAAAACTAGAATATTTTAAACATATTCTATTAAGATAATCTAATTGTATACGTGTTATCTACTGTAATGCCAATATGTGTTTTGGAGATGACATTTATATTGATTTAATCGCGAATCAGGCACTTCAATCATGAATGATTGAAGACATAAACTATTGTTGTTTTCCAATAGTTACTGTGTATGTATGATCCTTCTAGAATTCTTGTATTATAGAAGAGTCGTTATTTACACTAATTTCTGAAGGAAGGAACACGAAGATCGACACATCAAGCAGAGCCAAGTATGATCAATCTATCAAAGTTCAGCTGATTGAAATTCGTGGACTGCTCGCCTTAGAATATCTCTAAAAACCAAAGCCTCCGCCGTCAAAGCCTCCGCCGTCAAAGCCTCCGCCGTCAAAGCCTCCGCCGTCAGAACTCATATCGCCAGTATCTGCTGCATCGGATGCGCCACCAGCATCACCCTGGTTGTCAGTTCCTGCAGTATCAGAAGCATCAGAACTGCTGCCACCATTGTCTACAACTGCGCTTTCGGATGGACTCATTGTCATTCCCATAAAGGATATCATTGAGGTGAAAAACAATACATTCATTAGCCCAGAAAATAACATGTAAGGCATCCACATTCTGTTCGAGTCCATATAAGTTTGGAGTTGCTGCTTGTCCCCACTTTCATACAATTGTTCCAATTTTTGCTTATTTTGTTTTAATTCTTCATGTTTAATACCTAGAAGACTCTTTCCCGTCTCGGTGATGGTTATTTTTACCTTTTTGCCTCCAAAAAAACGCCTCTTCTCAACCATAGTTGCCAGACGTTGGATAACTAAATCGTTAACTATAGAACTAACCTCATCTTTGTTTTTTCGTACGGCATTAGAGATCTTATCAATTGAATCAATACCTCGGGCTATTGCTTCAAGGACCATGAAATGCGAAGGACTTTCGTTTATTTTTGAGCTCGCGGACATACTAGACTATAGACCAAATCCTCATTTAAACATTCATAAGCTAATCCCGTGAAACGGTTTAGTTTATCTCACTATCGTCGACTTCCAAATTTCCTACGAAACTACGGGCATGGAGTGCCAAATAATTACCAGTTTATGATAGTAAGACATACTTTTTTCTGATGTGAAAAAAACTATTACTAGTAATAATGGAATTATCCGCCACTATGCAGCATACATATTGATGAACCATTTCCTGTTATCCTTTAGACACTGACATAATATACGCTATTCTAAATGTTAAGTGTTATCCCTCAGAGATTGATACCAGGATTAGACCCTTGTGATGTAAACCTTACTCTTCAAAGGTTTTTGTTCAACCCAAATACGAAATAAACGAGAAAAGTATATCGGACAAGCTTAGCAGATTACCTAAAGAGCTTTCGATACCTATTCAAGCTGACAGAACAATCAGTTTAGTCCTGCCGACAAACATAGTAATCTTTCTGTTGTAAGAGACTGATAAGCAATCTAAGAAAAGTCGCAATCATTCTTATTATTCTTATCGTTACCTTTACCCAAATACAAGAAAAAGATAAATATGACTAGTGTATGGAAAACAATTTTCAACAGAAGGATTTAGATCTTGAACCAATTTAATTTTCATTTTTTGCTTACTAATACTTCCATACATGATTTTGACTGAAGCCACGAATCATGCCCATTATTCCAATTTCTGGTAATGCGTAACGATTATATAATTATACGTATAGAACCATGATATGAAAGATGCAAGACTACTCAAAATATTAGTGGAGGAGAGAGCGATGGTCAAGGTACTCAAAACCATAGGCCAAGGAAGGGAATACCCTACGAGAGAATTATTGACAAAGTTAGGAGCGTATGGATACGGGCACAAATTACTTCTCAAGGCCCAGAAAAGAGGACTAGTAGACAGGAAGACTGTTAAAAACAAGGTCTTCAATAGACTAACTAACGATGGAAAAAAGATTGTAATGCTTGCAAAGGAAATAGGCGTCTAATCGAATACCAAACAAGTAGAGAAATAATTGGAGGCATTAAGCAATGCTGATGACAATTCCTCAATTTCTTAAAAAATGAAGATGATTTGACTATACGATGAGGAATAAGGCACGAATAAGTCTTTCTGAAATTATGTTTTGTCTACATTTAGTATCTGTTTAGGTAGCAATATCTGTTCAGGTAGCAATTTTATGAATGGCGCTTCAACTATCGAAGAACAGGATTCTAGAACATCTCTAGTCGCATTCGGCAACGTCGGTAACGTTCAAAAACTTTCATGCCCATCTAAAGCGTTGCTTGGCAGCACAGGACATGCTGATTACAATTAATACATCCAGAGAAAAGCCGATAGTGACCTACCTAACGGCTACGGTTCTCCTCGAATAACAATCTCACCTAGATTAAGGTCTCAAGTCAATAGATATTGTACAATAACAGACCCCAATAGTACATTGTTTAATCATAACCATGTCTTTTTTTTTAGCAATTACATGATCGTGATGTCTCAGGGGATGCAAACATTTTTTGCAAAGTGGTTCATGGTACCAATTAATTTGAATCAATGACGGGATATCAAGTAATAAAGTTGCACTGTGCTATTAGATGGTTTGTGTTCTATCCATCAATTTATCACTGTCACGACATGCATCTTGATAATTAAAAGCATTCAAACACAATGTATCAAAGATCAAGTGTAAAAAGAAGAAAAAAACCCCCGTTACTTGTAATATGAGTTCGTGCGAGGAGAGCTAATGTAATTGGTAGCTTCAGATTCGTTGAACAAGACAGATACAGTGCGGAAGATAATTTGGAAAATGCTTCGTTAATGGTCTGAGAGGTTCAAGTCAGGCTGATTTATAAACGCGTACTGTGTTATAATTGATATAGTGGACTCGTCGGTTGTTTTGGGAAAAGAGGCAGAACTCTACCACAAGCTCCCGAACGGCAGGATGAAATGTACTGCCTGTGCTAGATTGTGTGAGATCCCTGAAGGAAAAATAGGATTGTGTGGCATAAGAGGAGTAACAGAGGGCAAATTGTGGCTATATACTTACGGGAGGGTCATAGCTGGTCAAATAGATCCAATAGAGAAAAAACCAGTGACACACTACATGCCTAGTTCAGCTATTTACTCGATTGCAACTACCGGATGCAATTGGTTGTGCAAATATTGTCAGAACTATGATATTTCACAACGACGGAAAATTGAAGGGATGGAGATGAGTCCTGAACAAGTGGTTTTGAACGCAGTGAATTATGGAGCCCAAGGAATAGCTTACACTTACAATGAACCGTCAGTTTTTATTGAATTTGCGAAGGATTGTGGAATAGAAGCACACAAAAAGGGGATTTTTAACATATTCGTGTCCAATGGATATGATACACCTGAATCGGTTAATATGATGAATGATTTCTTGGATTGTATCACCGTCGATTTTAAGGGGAGTGGAAATAAAGAATTTGTTAGGCGTTACGTGGGGATTCCTGACGCAGAACCAATCTTCGAGACCATTAAAGAAATAAAGGCCAAAACTAAAATACACGTAGAAATCACCGACTTAATTGTTCCTCAGATAGGAGATAATCTTGACGATGCACGAAAATTATGCAAATTTGTCTTTGATGAACTGGGTCCGGAAACTCCGATACACTTCTTACGATTTCACCCAGATTATAAAATGATGGAATTTGATATGACTCCCATTATCACACTTGAGAAACATCACGAGATTGCAAAGAAAGAAGGACTCGAATACGCGTATTTGGGTAATACACCCGGGCATAAGTTTGAACACACTTATTGTCCACAGTGCAAAGCTGTAGCGGTTGAAAGATACGGCTTTAGCATATCTTCATGGAATCTGGATAACAAAAATTGTTGTAAATCATGTGGTTTCCATATACCCATAGTTGGATCTCCTAAAAAGGTTAGGCAAAATTTGTTTCAGCTTAGAAAATAAAAATTCAATATCTTCCAGCTAAAACGTATCTGCTACCGGTAATAAGTGACCAATAAGTGACCTAGAAACAAATTTAAATTTTCCCCATATTGTTAATAAGAACTTAGTCTAGATAAGGTCACATTACGTAGGATATACAATTATTCTGCATCAAATAGGCATTTCGTCAGTAGAATTGACATCACGTAACAAGATTGGCGTCCATTCATGGCAGGATAATAAATTGTCTATTTCCTGGGTGCGAGTTGTTCACCTAAATTTTTCCAACTCGCGATAGACCGATTATGGTGATAATCAATTGATATCGTTCTTGAGCCTAAGCGATATTTTCTTTGGAAGGTACGACGATATTCTAATGTATCTCAATTTTTTTCTTAGCAACCACAGTTAATGATTTGTACCGGATACAAGACATCAGTCATTGAAATACGGATAGCATCAATTAGATATAAGGTAAATTGAATAATGAACACAATAAATTCTTGCAATCTACTTGACTTGGTACGTTGAGTGGATAAATCTCCTACGATCATTTTGTCAGGAGACCAGGTAAAAGCTCGGAAAGTTTTTTTGTTAAGCCCGAGTATGTCAATTATATTGCCAAATATAATCACTGTTACCTCTGAATACATTAAAGGACATATGGTCTCTCGAAATGTATTTTCTAAGAAAGGCGAAAATGGAATTGTTCTTGTAGTTGGTGGAAGTAGCATCTATCATGGAGCACCTCTTCTGGCCTCAATGGCTGCACTACGAGCAGGTACAGATCTGGTTTATACTGGAGTACCTAGATCAATTACAACAACATTACGATCCTATTCTCCAAATGTTATTGCTTTACCTATGCCGGCGGACCGTCTTACGGTAGGTTCCGCAAACAGGTTACTCGGCAGTCTCCCAAAAGTACCGCATGCAGCCGCAATTGGAATGGGAATGAGTATTTCCAAACCAGAAGCGCTACTGTTACTCGTTAGAAGATTGATTGATAAAGGAACGAAATTGGTTCTAGACGCCTCTGCATTGATTCCAGATGTTCTTGATATAATAACAGCGTCAGACACAATTGTGACGCCACATGCTGGCGAATACGCAAGAATTTTTCAACAAACTCCTGGTTTGAATAAAGAAGAAATGATTTCAAATGTCATGAAAATGGCAGAAAAATATAAGATCACAATAGTCCTCAAGGGCTGGTTGAATGTCATAGCCGACGGAAGAGGAAATTTGGCAACAATCATGAGGAGTACACCCGCAATGACGGTGGGTGGAACGGGAGATGTGCTAGACGGTATTGCCTCAAGTTTATTGTCGAGAATGAACCCTTTTGATGCCTCCGCAATGGCGGTGTACTTTAACGGGATTGCTGCACGTCTTGCTTTTGAACAAATCGGTCTACATTTGGTCGCCACAGATCTGGTCGATAGTCTTCCCGCAGCAATGAAGCCTTTCGACTCTATCACTGATGGATAATTAATCAATTACGGTAATAGATCTGATCTGAGGAGATAAAGGGCATTTGTGAAAATAATTTGCCTTTTTTCCTGAAAATATGCCAATAGAACACATGAAGTAAATAGCCTACACACAATGATTTTTATTTCATAGGAAGTGGGTAGAGATATCTATTGATTGTTGAGTCAGTAATTCAATGTCCTGCTAAAACTGACAAACCAGAAATATGGAATAAATAAATAATTTCCGTTAGACGCAATTAGCATATAAAATGATTAGGTTAATACTTATTATAATAAATATCTCTCGAGTATTAGTAGGATCATGCACTACAAGAGCCCTATCCTGTATATAGTGGTCATTTTTTCGGTGACGTACTTGACTTTACTTTATGCAAACTCATCATTTGTCCATTTAGCATACTCCTACGAGCAAGTTCAAGTATCCAAGCCGTATTCTTACGTTGATTCTGATGGAAATGCGCATGTGGTCGGTTTAATTAAGAATCAAGGATACGTACCTCTTAAAATTACAGTAGCACTAAAAACTCTTAATGCTTCAGGAGATTCCGAAGTTTTGCACAATACGACACTGGGAAGTATAGTTTACCCATTTACAGAGTCTCCATTTAAGTTCGACATGGGTCAGAATTATTCTGTAATTAACTCGCCATACATTGAAAAGGTATCTGAAGTTCAATCGCCGTTTTATGAAGTGTTGCTTCAAAATTATACCACGATGAATGCCACAGGAGGTAAAATCCTTGTGGGAACAGTAAAGAACATTGGTAACGTTATTCTTCATAACGTTAGCGTGTATGCATCAGTTCACCAAGAAGATGGGACACAAATCGACTCGGTAAAAACCATTACAATCCCTATCCTAAGACCTGGTGACATTGAAAACTATGTCGCTAAACCTAATACTGCGGTGCAATCTAAGGCAACTTATTTCAGCTGTGCTGGTTTCGATATTAACGCACCAATAAATACATTGGTTTTGGGCAATGATCAATTCTTACCTTATAGTTTAGAAAGTGCAGCAAAGATAAGCGATTTCAAATACAATAAAGATGATGATAGTTTGACTTTTGTGGCTGATCATTATAATCCTGTCGGCGGTATCGTTGAGTTGAGAATTCCTCAGGTTTCAGATATTCACACATTGACGATTTTGTTAGATCACAAAATAGATACGGATGCCAAGATAGCAAAAAATGGTAAAACAGTAGCTATTGATATTTTCATCCCCCCGGAATCACATAATGTGAAAATAAAGGGAGTACTGTCGACAATATCATGATCTAGACTCGTCAGAAATGGGTTGGGGGGCG
>JBBRRH010000126.1:0-8599 GCA_038201105.1 Nitrososphaera sp.
ACAATTACGGTGCCGATTATAAAAATACCTTATTTGTCGGAGATGCAAATACAGGAACTCTATATCACTTTAAATTGAATTCAAACAGGAGTGGACTGGAACTGGATGGCATGTTAAATGACAAGATCGCAAACTCTGAGAGTGAGATTAAAAATGTAACATTCGCAACTGGCTTTGGAAGAATCACCGATGTGGATCTAGGACCAGACGGGAACCTGTATGTTCTTTCGTCAGAAAATGGCTTAACTGTCCATAAAATAACTAAACATTGATGTACTAATTGGCCTCTTTAAGGAAAAAGATTATTTGATACTCGTCGAGCATCACTTGGCACATACGATTCAACAAGCCTATTGAGAACGCATAAATTACACAAAAAGACGGGACATATCGCACAGAAGAGAACAATCTTCTAAAAACTGCCATATATGGGAAAAAAAGACTAAAACTCGTGAAAATGTTAATACCAGATTACATATGATAACGGGCATCTATGAGAGGAATCATTATGCTGATGTTTCTATTATTGGCTATAATACTCGTCGTCCTAGTTCCTCTGAATCTAGATACATTGGTAGGACAAATTGGTCGCGAAGAAACTACTGCTGTCGCTATTGTTAGCCAAAATAGTATTTTTAAAAACGATGGATTGCATATTATTGGTCAGATTAAGAATGTGGGAAACAAGACACTTAATTTTGTAAAAGTCATTGCATCATTCTACGACCAAAAAAACGAGTCGTTGGGAACGGAATTCGCATTCTTGGTGCCTGACGAAATTATTCCAAACCGCGTTTCCAATTTTGAAATAAATCTCCCCAGTAACAATTTGCAGTTTAAAACAATTAACTTCTATACTTTGACCGTTGCTTGGCAGAATCCAGATGGGTCATCTGCTTTCTCAATTATGAAACCTGAAACGAAAAAGCCGTCAATCGTTTCAATGATTGTCTCATCTAATCCGCTAGTGCCACAGGTCTACAAGAACCTCTCAATGATTATTCCACTACAATCTCAGGAAAAAATTTTGCTTAATAGACAGCCATCCCGTTATCCGTTAAAAATTACCTATTTGGGTACTATAGGCTCCGAAGGATTGACTTCAGGAAAATTTTTACAGCCCGCCAGCATAGAATATTCAGCTGCAAATAATATGATCTATGTCTCTGACTTGAATAATGATCGGATACAAATTTTTGACTCTAATGGTCATTTTATTTCTAGTTGGGGTGCTCTCGCATACGAGTTTAGTCATCCTGAAGCCATAGCAGCTGATTCTATCAATGGCTTTGTATACGTGTCAGAGATAGAGAACAATAGAATTCAAAAATTCGATAGCAATGGAACCTTTATGACAAAATGGGGATCGGCTGGAAATAGAGACGGTCAGTTCAATCATCCTGGAAGTATAGCAATAGATTCTGAGGATAAATTGTTATTTGTTACGGATATTGGAAACCACAGAATTGAGAAATTTGACATGAACGGAAACTTTATCTCCGCATGGGGAACACTGGGTAAAAAGGAAGGTCAATTTGACCGACCTGCGGGAATAACATACGACGATACCCGAAAAATAATTTACGTAGCAGACACTAACAACAATAGAATCCAAAAATTCGATATCAACGGTACATTTTTAGGGAAATGGGATTCCTCCGGAGCTCGCGTGGGACAATTTGATAATCCCGATGGCATAACCTTCGATGATATATCAGGTTTTATTTATGTTTCTGATAGAAAGAACCATCGAGTTCTAGTATTCAATGAGGATGGCGACTCAGTTTATGTTCTGGATTTGGCCAAATCAACTAATGGACTGGTTATTAAGCCTAGAGATATAGCTCTAGATAGCGCCGGAAAATTATTCGTCGTTGACAAAGTCAATAGCAAAATTCATGTTTTCAGCACAAAATACTCATCTCAATAAATTAGTTCCATAACATATTACTTTTTACAATTAAGTCATCTTTTTGGTGGTAGATAACTTTGAATTATTGAAGCACTTAACTATGCTAGAAATGATTTAGTTTCTTACTATTCCATCCAATTTCAACACGATGAAGAAAATTGTACAATTAATAAGAAGGTCAATGGAACCGCGGTAAGGGCGTCGTTAATATTAACCCTATTTACATAGCCGAAAACCAAAGTTTTTTAGATCATCACATACAGTGGGGATAATTGTTGTCCAGAATAGCTTATCATTCTTGAGGGTAGGCCTGTAGGAAAGCATAACTTTGAGATCCTTATTTGCTTTCAAGTCATCCTTGAGTAAACTCAGATCTGTTTGTTTGGCTCCGAATGGTTTATTGTTGAAGACTCCCGAATAAATACCAGAAACACCATTCGTAAATTGAATTTCAGCAATCATGAAGTTCTGCCCAGAATGATCCTGTTTAAGAACTACCTCCTGATTCAGGGGAACATCCTTCCATACTTTTGAATTTTTGAGAACATCATTTATTGTATTGTAAGATTTTATCTGTCCTACAATAATTCGTTTTAGATCAACCAGTCCGACATTGCTTCCTTGAACAAACTGGAAGTTAAACTTCGGAGCCCAGTCGTTTATTTCGAAGACCGAATCTGAAATATCAGCCAATTTCTGTCCCTGTGACGACAAATTTCTTCCTATGCCGGCAACTAGTGGAAAATCATTATCGTCATTGTCTGTAGATACAGTAAGAATATCTGGTAGTTTTGATAGATCTATTGTCTCACTATTTTCAAATGAGGGTGGTACTATCCCTGAATCTGTAGTTATATTAAATTGTTCTGGACTGCTCGATTTTTGAGTGGCTAATTCTCCAGCTTGTTTTTGCTGACCTACAGAAACATGGGGTATGAAATTAATCTCAAATGAATCAATTATTTGCTCGGCCACGGGAAGGTAGTCATTGAATGATCCTGGTTCTGTATAGAAAGAGATCCTGTATGCAGTATCATTACTAAGTCCTATTATTCTTATTACCTTCGAATTTGAATCGTTTTGATATTGGTACATTATTGTTTTTTCTGCAGGTATTCCTGCTAGATATGTTGAGGAACTATTGATTAATTTGTAATCACCGGGAGAGAATACAGTATTCATAAAATTTTTGGAATAAGTATCTAGTGTAATATTGGTACTTTTTAATGGCTCGGCGAATATATTTATTGTGGCTGGGATAAGAATTATTGAACTTACAGATGATTCTTTCTTTTCTATTTCTGGTGCACTAATTTGAACTATTTGAAATTGACTTAATCCTTGCTCTGAAACTTTCCAATCGCTGGGATAAAGAATTCTTATTTTGTAATCAGAATTCTCGTAAGCTTTGAATTGACCTGGTTCGTAAATCTTTTCTTTCCCATTTGCTAGATTCAAATTATTAGAAGAGATTAATATTAAAGTGAAAAAGCCTATTACTATGCTCAATGGAATAAGTTTGTTATAGAACAATGTTAGGAACACCAAGTTTTTATGTACGAACCTTTATTTAAGGAAATCCAAAAATTTTCCTGGTTTGCAAGTAAAGGTTCCATCCAGGATACTGCTCATACCAGTCATACATCTTCTGACTGCTTATGGTAATGATCTTTGACTTTGTTGTTAGATTAGAAACTTTGGGTTCTTTAGCTTTTTTGTTCCTTGTGTTCATCCTTATTTAAATTTCTTGCAACAATTATATTTGGGAGTTCCCTTACCAGTAAATTTTAACATCATATGCTATAAACTAGTACCTTTTGTTGAGTTTACAATATTTAGGTCATAGGGACTCCCCAAGTATAGCCCAAGGGTTCAAATCCCACTCCCCGCGTTATACACCCGGATTCATCCATAATGCAAATATAGCTTATGCAGCGACTTTTCATTGTCTTTAGTTGGAAATAGAGGTGATATTGGATTAGCAACAAAAACACAGCTCGTTAGCGACAAAGTTCACGATGTTGAGCTTAATAAAAAAATAGGCTTCGTATCCCAATATCAAGACGTATATATTAAAAAGAGATTATTTCGACTCGCGGCCGAAAGTCCTGAGAATACGGAGATTATTTGCGACTATATAACGGCCGAGCAAACTGAAATCAACATCAAAGAATCAACTAAAGAAGGCAAAATAAAGTGCTTGGTATGGTTATCGTCATTCCACAATCATAAATCATATCGCTCCATGATAAAACAAGATATATTGAATTATCTTAACGGATTAAGAAAGCCCGAATCGATAGACCCAACACACAGGTGGATAGGTTCCTATAATATTAGGCAGATGATTTTTCTCAAATTTTTTAGATGGCTTTACAATAGTGACGAATCAGATGTTAGAAAAAGAGTTACTCCACCCTGCATGCAGGGAATAAAGGTCTTAACTCGAAAAGAAAAATCGCCGTACAAACCCTCTGATTTGTGGACTGAGGAAGAACACATTTTGTTTTTGAAATACTGTCCTTCGAAAAGAGATAAGGCTTTTCATGCTATGGCTAATGACACGTCTGCACGTCCACATGAATTACTAAATTTAAAAATTAAAGATATAGCGTTCAAGAAAGCGAACAATGGAGCGCAATATGCAGAGATATCGGTTTGTGGGAAGACTAAATCAAGAACTCTTTTATTACCTAATCAATGATTTCAACCGTAACATACGACTCCACGACCATGCAGGTAGGGTTTGACTAGTTACTGTTCTGCCATATCTACAGTCGCGTGTAGTTTCTCACCTGATTTGAACGTGATATTATCTCCACAGAAACCAACACCAGTATCTACATCATGTACGCATACAAACAATTCTTTACCTTTTTGCAGTCCTTTCGCATTAAATGATACATCTAGAGTAAATGTCGGCTGGTCACATTCTATTTCATGTTTCCAGAAATTGAACGTTTTTAGACCTATGGTTTTTTCTTCCGGCAAGGTTTGTACGCGATATTTCATGTCATGTGCTGCACAATTCCAATTTGTCACCGTGACCGCTACTTTACCGGTCTTCTTCTTGGCCTCAACACTGTGAGAAATAGCAGTGCTTCCAACCAGTAATACAGCTATTATCGCTACGGCTGCAATCATTAATACTGTTCGATTCATTCCACCCAATCTTTATCCCTTGCAGAATATAGATTGTGAATGTATTTCAATATCCTTCGTTAATTTCATCAGCTTGTAGTCCTATTTAGATAACTATGTGCGATATCCCCACAAAGGGGCATATTCTAAATAGGACCATTCATAAACAGGGGATACCACCCAGAATACAAGAAGAATCGCGTCGGGGGACTCTCAAAGTTGGTTTGTGGGCCATACTCCTGTTAGATTAATAAACTTAAGACGACTTGAATTTACTTAATTGCTTTGAAGGCCAATGCCACAATAAACCTCCCATTGCACGGCGGACATGCACCTCCTTATCTGATTAAAAGGATGGTAAAACTTTCTCATGCAATATCTAAAGTAATAGTTGACCAATACGGTCAGCACGAGTTTTTGAGAAGATTGTCAGACCCATTATGGTTCCAGGCTTTCGGTTGCGTTCTAGGCTTTGATTGGCATTCCTCAGGAGTTACAACTGTAGTAACAGGGGTATTGAAGCAGGCACTCACTGTTGATACTCATGGAATTTGCATTGCAGGAGGGAAGGGAAGGAAGTCTCGGGAAACTAAAAAAGATATACCCAGACTTGCCGAAGAGCACTATAATTTATCTTCTACCAAATCTGACAATCTATTATATGCAAGTAAAATGGCAGCAAAAATTGATGGCGCCGCTGTACAAGATGGTTACTCGTTATATCATCATGTGATATTATTCGATAAAGACGGCGATTGGACGGTGGTACAACAAGGAATGAATCCCAATAATATGATGGCTAGGAGATACCATTGGATATCGGATAGTGTAAAGACCTTTGTCTCTGAACCTCATGCAGGAATCATCTGCGCCTCGAAAAATTTGAATACGTTGAATATGACTTCAGTTGATTCGGAAGAAAGCCAAAAAATTTCAGTCGAGCTTGCGACAGGTAATACTGATAACCTAATGTCATCGGTTATGAAAATAACAAAAAAACAAAACGAGAATAAAATTGGGCCACTGGATAAATGGATAACAGGGTATGGTATAGCTCATTTAGAAATTGAACAAAATGATTATCATACGGAACACTATGAAATGCCCCGCAGACTCAATTGGAACTTGTTCAGAAAAATTTACGACATCCAACCAACGAATTATGAACAATTAATTTCGATTCCAGGTTTTGGACCAGCGGCAGTGCGAGCCTTGTCACTTATTGGTGAGATAATTTTTGGTACTAAAGCTTCATGGCAAGACCCTGTTAAATTTAATTTTGCTCATGGGGGAAAAGATGGAGTACCTTATCCTGTAGCACGTAAGACTTATGATAAATCCATAAGTTACCTCTCTTCTGCAATTGAAGGGGCTGAAATCCAAAGAGAAGAAAGAATTCAGTCTTTGAAGAAATTGTCAATTTATTCAGCAAGATTATTCCCTCGTAGCTGAGTTTAACGATAACAAAATCCACTAAATGTTTACTGACAACATTTGGTATGAGCGTTCTCCTTCAGTACAGTCGTTTATGTAGACACAGATTATCCGACTTACTAAATCATGCCATTCTAAGCATGTTTTTCACATTTGCCCCACTTCGTATATTTATTACATTTGTAATCATCATGTCGATAATAATCATCACATACTTCACATGTATGTAAATGGCCTTCTTCGGACATCACAAACCATATACTATGACTTTATTTTAGCTTTCAATCGCAGATATTTTCACAAGTGGCACCAGTTGTCAATCATCTGACATCATAGCATTGTTCACTTGGGTTGTATTATAAATCCCCTTTAGATTCTCACTGACGTTCCCTGTAGCAGAAGTATCAGTTAAGTTGGTAAAATTAGTTAGTGCGGAGGAATTATTAGTTTGAGTTGGGTTAGTCATATTAATTGGTGAACTCAAATTTTGTGCCATCACTGTGTTCGGTGTTAAAAATACACTGCAGACAATTGTTGTAAGGTAAGCAACAGTCAATTCTATTCTCATGATTTATTATTTGCCACCATCAGTAATAATGATTATAAGTTCCTACTCCCCGACTTTTTCAGGTATGCTATTATAAAGTATTTCAAGGCGCAATCGACGCCGACGCTGACGGTAATAAAATTAAATACGTAAAGTAAACTGAATGATTGGCCAAGATTTCATATTATATCCTGTATTATTGAACCAGTTCATAAACCTTTTACAACTGACAAATGTTGCGAATCATATATTATAACATAACTGAATGATTCATTATATGATTTCTATTATTTATTTAAGGAGTCCACATTTGCGAGATAGGATATTTGCAAGTATTCAAAAGAAGCAAAATGGCAAATGCCGCCATTGTAAAAACAATATTACTCTAGAAGATATCGTAGTGAGTAACAGGAATGGACGGGGTTATTACCATAAATATTGTGCCGAGAAGTTGCACATCGTCTAGAAGTGAACGCTTGAGAAAACTCTTTGGATAGAACGCCCTGTTTTAGTTAGCTATTTATTGCACTGGACGCCATAATATTAAGAATTAGAGTAAGACGTCTCCAAGTTAAAGAAACACCCACATAATGGTTTGCTGAGCCTTGAGCATTATTACTTCTTTCCATTTATTCCTTGTTGTAATTCGCCACTTATGTTACCCAATACATCTACTGCACCTGAACCAATATCTTTCGCAACTTCGACTGTCTTATTCAGTGCAGTTTTACCCGCATCAGTTACATTCTTTCCAAGTTCATTTGCAGATGCCATTGTCATATTCAGAGGAGTCGAAGCATTCTGTCCACGTTCATACATAGTTTGATTTGCAGATTGACTAGCATTGTCCACAGCGCTAGACAAATACTGTCCGACTTCTGAAACTGTTTGATTGAATGAAACACTGGCGTTTCCAGCGGCGTCAGAGACATTTCTTGTGACGTTTTGGGCCGTCACATTTGTAGTAGTCATTGCAAATACCAAAATTGACAAAGCTATTCCAAAGGAGGAGAATTTCCTTTCCATTGTCATGATTTTAGTAAGATACCATTTAAGGATTATATTAATATGTGAGCTCGCTTAAACCATTGTTCTTTATTCCTATGCGAAGATTTTGCCAATATCAAACGCAGATGGTCCATTAGGACTACCTCCAATTTAAGTAATAGATAGTATCAATAGATATATGATAAGGCCAAGGATAAACAATAGCACGCAAGCTAATCTTAATTCAGAACATGAGCTGACGCTCGAAGAAATATGTCCTTTTTGGTCTAGCAAGTTAAGAAACGGAATTAAAGAGGAGGATAGGTCAATTCTTTCCGGAGATTCTAAATATTGTTTGGTAGGCGAGGCATGGGGATTTACTGGGAAGCAGGCTGGCTATTACATAGCTCCATTGATTCCCATTATCGGCTGCTGGACTTGTATAAAATATGGTAGACGATTTGGCAAAATCGCAAAGAAAAATAGGGACTGTACCATAAACAATTTTGAACAGTTAATCTCTGAATTTTTAACACATTGGAACCAAAAGCACAAAGCCATTACGGCGACGTTAGCAT